>JAZDIW010000243.1:0-12201 GCA_043804575.1 bacterium | reverse complement strand
ACAAGATTCACGATTTCAAGGTGTGTGCCGCTCTTGGCAACGGCTTTGATAGTTCGCAGCACAGGCCCGAGCTCCGCGCCGCAGACCTCATGATAGAATTCTTCGCTGTAGCCTTTGAGGTCAACTTTGATGGCGTCGAGCGTCTGGCAAAGCTCCTCGAGTGGCTCCGGATTCATGAAGCCGCAACTGATGAGCACATGGCGAAGTCCCTGTGGCTTCCCTTGATGCGCGATGTCCACCATGTATTCGAAAAAGACGGTGGGTTCGTTGTATGTGAAGGCGATGACCGGAGCTTGCCTTCTTTGTGCCGCGAAAACAATCTGGTCGGGAGCAACCTCGGGAACATTGAAATCTTCCGGGCTGCCCTGCGAGAGCTCCCAATTTTGACAGAATTTGCATCGCAACGGACAACCGGCCGTTGCCAGAGAATAGGCGGCCGCGCCCGGGAGGAAATGATAAAAGGGCTTTTTTTCGATGGGATCCACATGGATGGATGCGGGACGGCCGTAGACGAGCGAACGCAATGTTCCGTCCACATTTTCGCGCACGCGGCACCGGCCGCGCTCTCCGACTCGAATGTCGCATTCATTGGCACAAAGCAGGCATTTGACGAGGCCTATGGGGTGCTCAAACGCTTTGTCCGGAACGGGGCCCTCGCCATGGCAGAGAGTGCAACGCCCGGCCGCCGCCGCGAGCGAAATCCAATAGCGGGCCTCGGGAGCCGTTTGCGCCAGTGCACTTGGGCCCGCCGCAAAAGCGGCCGTTGAGCTTTTTTCAAGAATGAAGCGAAGCCATGCAGGCGAAGAAACCGCAAGCGCAATCCCGCCTCCAAACAGCCCGCATCGGGTCGCCAGAGCGAGAAACTCACGCCTCGTAACTCCGGTTTCTATCATCGCTTCACGTTCTTCCGTCACAAACAAATGCTCCTGCAACACCTTCTAATTTAACACACTTCTATCCGCAATGCAAGCCTCCCCTCTGGCTTCCATTTCTTCTCGGCCTCTGCGCGCCTTGTGCCTGTTACACGCTTGACTTTGTCCCCAAGTTCTCGTATTCTAAAGGCAATTTATTGGTCTTTATTCGCTGAACACTTTGGCTATTCGCAGAAAGTCCTCGCATGGCACAGACGCTTGAGAAGAAACTGACTCCGGAAGAGATCGAACTCGAATGGTATCGAACGGTCTATCGCGGCGATGACATGCCGCAGTTCACTTTGCGCGCCGTTATTATGGGCTCATTTTTGGGCGCGTTCATGTCGCTATCCAATCTATATATTGGACTGAAGACGGGCTGGGGCCTCGGGGTTGCCATCACTTCGTGCATTCTCTCGTTCGCCATTTGGAAAACGCTGCGCAAGGTTTTGCCGCGGCTTTTCCGAAGCGACATGTCCATCTTGGAAAACAACGCCATGCAGTCCACGGCGTCATCGGCAGGTTATTCCACGGGCGGAACGATGGTATCCGCCATTTCCGCCTATTTGCTGCTGAACGGACAGCATATCGGTTATGGTGTGCTCACAATTTGGATCTTCTTCCTCGCTGTGCTGGGCGTCACGATGGCGATTCCGATGAAGAGGCAGATGATCAATGTCGAAGGTCTCAAATTTCCTTCCGGAGTGGCTGCCGCGGAAACACTGAAGAGCCTGCATGGCGACGGCAAGGAAGGAAAATCGGAAGGAATGGGAGCCGCACGCGCTCTCTTCGCGGCCGGCGGCATCGGTGTGGTCATTGCGACAATCCGAGACGGATTCGGATGGCTCCCGTCTCTCTACAATACCTTCGGCGCTCGACTTTCGCATTATACGGTTGCCTTTGAAGCGAGCCTTCTTTTGGTGGCGGCGGGGGCCATCATGGGCTTGCGTGTTGCGGTGAGCATTATGATCGGCGGAATCATCAATTGGGGTTTCCTGGCCCCTCCCATGATTCAGAAGGGCGTGATTACTCATCCGGCCCCAACCCTTCGCAGTGCCGAGAAATTGACCTTCCCGATGAGTGTACCCGCGGGTCATGCTTTGAAGCTGACACTCATCAAAGCCTCCGAAGGTCCCTTTTTCTCGACCGGAGCGGATACGACTCGTCTCTCGTATACCTGGCATCAGCGAGCAACCTACGCCTCGATGGAATCGCTTATTGGGGGGCTGAACGACTCGCTTCTGAATGACGGACGGACTCGCAATTCGCTTTTCGGGCGAGTGGCTTTCGCTGAGCCTGAAGCCGCGTATGAAAAGGGACATCTGGAGGCTCGCGCCTCTTCTGCCAGCAGCTGGGAAGCCGCCCTCTCGCTACCCGACACGAGCTTGGCTCCCATTGCCGTTGGCGGCACGGCGGCGACATTCATGGGTTTCAACCAGTGGTCCGGGATGCGCCTTACTGCGGCACCTCGGTTTCCACTGACCATACCGGCCGGAGAACGATTGTCCCTCTCCATTGATGAGGCAGAGAGACCCATTCTCTACGCCTACCTCTGGCCTTCGGACAAAATCTATCCCACGGCAAAAGACCTCATCAAGGATTTGGGTGCGCCGAAGGGGCTTTGGGGCCAGCCTAATGCGTTGTCCGGAGTCTTTCGTTTCGATGCAAGCAAGGATTCGGTTTTCATCACAGCACCGTCGGCGGCGACACTTCTCGCTTTTGAACCGGGAGCAGCGGATCATCAGGTGCCGGGTGGATTCCGGAATATCGTCTCCTGGAGCCTTTGGGGAGGCGCTGCCTGCATGGTTTCTTCGGGCCTCCTGACTTTTGCCTTTGAATGGCGAACGGTCCTGCGAGCCTTTTCGGGATTGGGACGGATTTTCCGCAGGCGTAAAGGGCCGGGAATGATTGACGATCCGCTGGAGCGAGTGGAAGTGCCCGGGACTTGGTTTGCCGGCGGAATGGTCGTCGGAACGGTTGGAGTTGTGGCGGTGGTCGCCGTCTATTTTGGCGTGGCCGTCTGGATGGCGCTTTTGGCCATCGTTTTGTCGTTCTTCCTTGCGCTCGTCGCCTGCCGCGCCACCGGCGAGACCGACACGACACCCGTTGGCGCAATGGGCAAGATTACGCAGCTCACCTATGGCGTCTTGGCCCCCAAGCAAATGAACACGAATCTCATGACCGCTTGCATTACCGCGGGCGTCGCGGATTCGGCGGCAGACCTTCTCACCGACCTGAAGAGCGGCTACTGTCTTGGCGCAAATGCTCGTCAACAGTTCTTGGCGCAGTTTTCGGGCATCTTCGTCGGCACGGCTGTCGTTGTGCCGGCCTTCTACCTCATCGTCCCGAATGTCGCCGTGCTCGGATCGGACAAATTCCCGGCGCCGGCCGCGCAGGTCTGGGCGTCTGTGGCCAGACTCCTTGTCAACGGTTTTGAGTCCTTGCATCCGACGGCACGCTTGGCACTGCTTATCGGCGGATTGGTCGGAATCCTCATTCCAATTGCTGAAAGGCTCTTCCCCAAGGCGCGGCCCTATATCCCGTCGGCGATGGGTCTGGGGCTCGCCTTCTGCATCCCCTTCTGGAATTGCCTCTCCATGTTCATTGGTGGTCTGATCGCGTTCACTTTCGAGAAGGTCCGGCCGGCTCTGGCGGAAAAATTCACGATTCCGATTGCATCGGGACTCATCGCCGGAGAAAGCCTCATGGGCATCTTCATCACGCTGGGGCTGACGCTGGGCTGGATCTGAGTGCTTTGAAATCAGCCGATACCGTGTCACTCACTTCTTGACTCTGCCCGTTCGAAATTGTATATTGCCTATGACTGCACTTGCCTTATCAAACGGATGATATTCTCCGGCTCTTTCGAGGGCAATGTCATAATATCATGTTTTTTGGACATTTGAAAATCATCTACCCATGCCGCGCGGCGATCCTTGCTGCGCTTTTTTGTTTCGATGAGACTCCTTTCGTCACATAGGATAGCTACAAAAGCTCAAACAACAGGAGGTGGCATTATGCGTCGCTTTGCAGCAGTTCGTATCAGCTTGAGCCTCGCGCTCGCACTAATCCTGTGGTCAAATGCCGCGGCACGAGGCAAGATAGCCATTGACGGTTTGCACGGTTTGCCCACGGGTGAGGACTACGGCATTGACCTCCCCGCGCTATATCATAACATCAACTTCATCACCTTCGATGCTTCCCGCCTGCCAATCTATGAAATCCTTGCCGAGGGCATCTTTGGCGACTTCGTATTGGATACCGTCGAGGTGGATGTTCCTGCAGGTGTCCATGCTCTCTATGTGGTGTTGGAAGTGGACTATACGCCCGGCATGCCCATCGAGCAACTTCCCATACCACGAATCGTCAGTCCCGACCAAACGACGACATCCGGTGCCTTTGGTCTATGTCATCTTGACTATCCTGAGCCGGGGCACTACCTTATCACTGCGGACATATGGTATCCGGGCGCTCTTCCCTACCGCATCGGCACCGGTCCCTGTATTTGGGAAGTCTATCCGCCTGAGGATTATGATGCGGTGCTCTTTCTCTTTGGCATGACTTGGGAGCTTTTCCATGGATCCCCCACGCCCTATTCCGATGACGATTTCGTTCGGCTCCAGCAGATGCTCAATGCGGGGGGTGGCACGGCTTTCGTTTATGATGGCGCCGAACCCATGGCCGATAAGCCGATTATTCACATTCAAGGGATGGCCTCGCAAAGAGCGATGATCCAGATTGACATCCCGGGGAGACTGACTTATGCCCTGCCCGAACCGCAAAGCACTCAGCCGCTGATTTGGTCGGTCACATCCGCCAAGTCGGAGGAGGAATACTACTACTACGAAGCGGCGTTCAGCCGTCCGCTGAATTTCATCTCTCGCGGAGTATCCGCCAATTCTCTCGTCAATGCTTCGTGGGCCACGGCTCGTGACCTCAAACTCATTGAATTCGTTCGCGGTCAAGGCTATCGAATCGGGGAGGTTGGTACGCTTGCGCCCGGCGACGAAGCCTCTGTGGTCGAATCTGCTGCGCTACCCTATCTCAGTGCATGTCAGAGGCTCGACGAGTTGTTGCGCCACGAAGCCCTCGCCGCAGGAATGACGCCCGACGAAGTCGAACTGTTTTTCTCGAAATACTCCTGGGCCTCCCGCGTACTGGGGGATGTGTGCATGGCAGGCAATCCCGTCGCGCTTTACCGACTTGAGGGGGAGGACTATGACGCCCTTCTCCCGCTCCAAACAAAGCCGGAACCCGCGGACAAATGTCGCGTGCTCTGGGTTTGCTCGATACTTCCCGAGGAAGCACCCTCATGCCAATCCGTGCATCTCCGTGCTGTTGCCGAACGCCCGCCCGGCGCAAACTCTCCGGTTGGAATGCTGCACGAATACGGCTTCCTGCGAGAAACTTACGGTGGCGATGCTTTGGATGATATGGACGCATGGGGCTGGCATTTCTATGATTTGGCACTTATGGACACGAGTGACAATGGTGGCTCATCCTATGAAATTCTTTTTCACACCTGGGGCGCCAGTCCTCTGACAGCGCGACTTTCGGAAGGTGTAGGCGCGGTTGCCGGCGTCTTCACTTGTGGCGTCATTCCACAGGCGGGCAATATGGAAGTTGTCCTGTCGGGTGATGATGACACTTGGTGTGCTTATCCTGAATCACCTTTCCCGCCAGGCAGCTATCCGCCCGTTGTCGTGGCGCGAGAGGAACCAACCGGAGGACGCCTTGTGGGCCTCTCCGACCTTCATTTTCTGGCTGACCTGCAGGACAATCGGCAACTCATGCTTAACATCTTCGATTGGTTCGATGAAGGTGCGACCGGTGAAGGACCCGATATTGATTTGCCGGTGGCCGTGATAGAGACGACGCTTGTGGAAGGAATCTCGGGAGTATCGCTCTTCACCGTGCGCAATTTAGGAGATGAGTCGCTGGTATTAACGACCGCGCTGCCTAACCTGAGCTGGATAACCGCATCGGGCCCTTCCGAAGTCGTTATATCCCCCGAAGGAGCGGTTACCTATGCTCTGTATTGGTCTGCGGCGGGTTTGTCGCCGGGATATTACAATACTGCTTGGATTTTCAACAGCAACGACCAAAATGAGCATTCGCTGACTTGGCCGGTTCGATTGCATGTCGAAAGGGGCGGCGGAGTCGAGCCGGGAACGAATGGCGTCCCTTCCGAGTTTTCGCTGCACGCACCCTTTCCGAATCCCTTCAATGCGCGGGTGGTCATCTCGTTCGCCGTGCCCCACGATGGCATTGTGCAATTTGACCTATATAATGTCCTGGGGCAGCATGTCGAGCGCCTTCCGGTCAAGACATGGGCTGCGGGAACTCACGAGATTCAGATTGATTTCACCGAGAGACCAGCGGGGCTTTACTTCCTTCGAGCGGAATCGCACGGTGCGGTCGCAATTCAAAAACTCATGCTGCTGAGGTAGAGATGTCCACCGGATTTTTCAGACATCCCGCTTGTCGTGAGCACAATCCCGGCCCGATGCATCCCGAGCGGCCGGAGCGATTGGATGCTATTGAGAGCGCGCTGCAAATGCATCCTGTTCGCGAGAGAATCGTTTTCCGCAAGGCTCCGAAGGCGACCGAGCAGGACATCCGGCGCGTTCATGATGAAGGATTCATGCGGGAAGCGTCTGCCTTATGCGCTCGAGGCGGATTTCTTGCCAGCATGGAAGGAGAAGTGAATGCGGCAACGCTCGAAGCCGCCTATTTTGCGGCGGGTGCGGGCATTGCCGCGGTGCAAGCCGTGATGAAAGGCGAGCTGACGAATGCTTTTTGCGCGATTCGGCCGCCTGGGCACCACGCCACAGCCAATCAAGCGATGGGATTCTGTCTTTTCAATAATGCCGCAATCGCGGCCGCCTATTTATTGAAAGAGGCGAGTCTATCGAGGATTCTCATCGCCGACTGGGACCTTCATCATGGAAATGGCACGCAAGATATTTTCTACGACTCTGAAAAGGTCTTCTACTTCAGCTCGCACGAATGGGGAATCTACCCCGGCAGCGGTGGGGCAACGGAAATCGGCGAAGGCGAAGGACGAGGATTCACATTGAACCGGCCTTTGATGATGGGAGACGGCGATAATGAAATCGTGACCGCATTTGAAGAAGAGTTGCGGCCTGCGATGGAGAGGTTTCAGCCGGAATTCGTGCTCATTTCGGCGGGATATGATGCTCATCGCTCGGACCCCCTCGGAAGTCTGAGCGTGACGGATGAAGGATTTCGGCGCATTGCGACCGTCGCGCGGGAGATCGCTGAGAAGCACGCCCAGGGACGTCTGGTCGTCTTTTTGGAGGGCGGTTACAACCTGGAAGTCTTGGGCCGGTGCGTCTGCAACCTTTTGGATGTCCTCTCGTCTGCTTGAACAAATCGAGAATTCGTGTTAGTTTTGTGCCACAGCGTTTTATCAAAGGGAGGTTTGCCATGAAACGCATTATCCTTCTGCTCGCATGCATCCTTGCAGTTTTCATCGCTGAAAATGCCCTCGCCCAGGATGTGGAGTATGTGAGCTCCACCTTGTGGACGCTCGTGCGGGATGTCAAGGTTGTGGGCAACTACGCCTATTGCGCGTTCGGGAATGGCCTGGTGATTCTCGACATCTCAAATCCAGCGGCTCCGGCGTTTGTCAGCCAGTTCTGCTGTCAAGACGAATGCAGGGGTATAGATGTGGCGGGCGACTACGCCTATCTTGCCGCCTTTGGATTACAGATTATCGACATTTCGAATCCGCAGAACCCAACTTTTTGCGCAAGTTATGATGTGGCGCACTACGCGTACGATGTACTCGTGGTTGGCAGCTACGCGTACATAGCGAACGGGTATTTCGGCCTTCAGGTCGTGAACGTCTCTAATCCCGAGAATCCGGTTCTGGTCGGAAGCTACTACACGCCGGACGCTGCATTGGATGTCTTCATGGCCGGCGACTACGCCTGTGTGGCGGACTATGGTTCTGGGCTTCAAATCGTCAATGTGTCGAACCCCGAGAACCCAACCTTCACTGGAAGCTACGATACGCCGGACCGTGCGCGGGGAGTTTTCGTAACGGGCGACTACGCGTATGTCGCGGGCGGGGACAGCGGGCTTCAGATCGTGAATGTCACGAATCCTCAGAATCCGACTCTCGCGGGAAGCTATGACACGCCGGGTTACGCATTGGATGTCGTCGTGGTCGGCGATTATGCCTATGTAGCAGACGGGTCTTCCGGCCTTCAGGTCTTCAATGTGAGTGATCCCTCAAGCCCGACACCGATCGGAGGAATCGATACCCCAGACTGTGCATGGAGTGTTTTCCTGGCGGACGACTACGCGTATATAGCAGACGGATATAGGGGGCTTCAGATCGTAAATGTTACGAGTCCCCAGAATCCGACTGTGAGCGGAAGCTACAACACGCCGTACTCTGTGTCAGGTGTTTTCGTGAACGACAACTACGCCTATGTAGGGGCTGGCGAACTTCAAATCGTGGACATTTCGAATCCGCAGAATCCAGTTCTGGCCGGAAGCTTGGACACTCCGGGCTCGGCGCACGGCGTTGTCGTGGTGGGCGATTACGCATATATAGCGGACGGGGATAGCGGGCTTTCTATCGTGAATGTCTCGAATCCCCAGAATCCGACTATGGCCGGGAGCTGCGACACGCGTGAGCTCGCAGTGGAGGTCTTCCTGGCCGACAACTATGCCTATGTGACAGCCTTGGATTCCGGTCTGCGAATCATTGATATCTCGAATCCCCAGAATCCCGTTTTCGCCGGCGTTTACCACTCGCCCAGCTATACAACTGATGTTTTCGTGGTAGGAAGCCATGCTTTTGTGGCCGATTGGGATTCCGGTCTCCAGATCGTGAACATCTCTAATCCCCAGAACCCGATTCTCGTCGGGAGCCTCGAGACTCCAGGCTCGACTAACGGCGTTTTCGTGATGGGCGGCTATGCGTATGTGGCAAGCGAGTGGTCCGGCCTTCATATCGTTGATATCTCGAATCCCCAGAATCCGGTCTTGGCAGGAAGCTGCAGCGCACCATACTATGCTCTGGACGTTTTCGTGGTCGGCGGCTACGCCTACGTGGCGAATTTGGAACATGGGCTTCAGATCATAGATGTCAGGAATCCGCAGCACCCGATTTCCGCCGCAGGCTATAACACGCCAGGCTATGCGTACAGCGTTTTCGTAGCAGATGAATACATCTATGTGGCGGACGGAGGTTCGCTGATGATCCTGCGCTTTAACCCGCTGGGCACGGACGAATCCCTGATCATGCTACCTCAAGAATTCCGGCTTTCGCAGAACTTTCCGAATCCATTCAATCCGACCACGACTCTCAGCTACACTCTCACTCGCACGGGTCCTGTCGAGCTCTCCATCTATAATCTGCTCGGCCAGCGCGTAGCGACATTGATTCATGGCATGCAAACGATCGGGGAACATCAGGTGACTTGGAACGCGACAGATTTTGCCTCGGGCACGTATCTGGCGAGATTGAAAGCCGGGGAGTCTTCGCAGACGATCCGAATGGTGCTGCTGAAATGAGTTTCAGGAAGCCAGAAGGTTTGAGTACAGCACAGAGCAACTTTTGATCATGTTGCATTCGCCTGAAAAATCGTAGAAGACAAGCTTATGTCCACATCGCAGCAATTTACCCTGCAAGAGAATTCCATCAAAGCGGCCTACGCTTACCCTGAAGGAAAGCGAATTCGCTGCAGACTCTGCCCGCGACTTTGCCTGCTCAGCGAGGGGCAAGAGGGATTCTGCCATGGGCGAAAAGTCATCGGCGGTGAGCTGCTCGTGACGAATTACGGGCAGGCGGTCTCCATTGCCATTGATCCCATCGAGAAAAAACCTCTCTTTCATTTTCACCCCGGAGAAATCATTCTCTCGCTGGGGCCGAATGCCTGCAACTTGAGCTGCAAATTCTGCCAAAATGCCGATATTTCGCAGGGCCGCATGCCGACGCGCTATGTCCCACTGGAAGAACTCGTGGCGCTCTCTGTGCGGCAGCATTCCATCGGAGTCTCGTTTACTTACAGCGAACCCTTGATGTGGTATGAATATATCCGCGACAGCGCGCCTTTGATTCACGAGCAAAGAGGAGTCGTTGTGCTTGTGACGAATGGTTACCTCTGCGAAGAGCCGTTGCGCGAGCTTCTGCCCCATGTGGATGCCCTGAATGTTGATTTGAAATCCTCGCGAGAAGAATTCTACCGGCGTCTTTGCGGCGGACACCTCGAAGATGTCCTTCGCACGATTCGGATTAGCGTCGAGATGGGTTGCCATGTCGAAGTCACTCACCTGGTCGTCACCGGTGAGAATGACAATGAGGAAAACATCCGTGCGATTCGAGACATGGTCGCCGACATCCATCCGCGTATTCCATTGCACTTGTCTCGCTATTTTCCACATCATCGGTTTCACAATCCTGCGACCCCCGTGCCTTTTCTGCTGAAAGCGCGGGAGATTTGCCTGGAGAGACTGCCCTTCGTCTATGTAGGCAATGTGCTTCTCGAAGGAACGGAGGATACGCATTGCCCGGTCTGCAACACGCTTGTCATTTCGCGGCTCGGATATAGAGTGAACATCCAGAACCTTTCCCACGGCCGATGTGGCAAGTGCGGCGAAGAGCTCGGAATCGTCCGGTAGCCCTCCAGGTCCGAATTCCCGTGATGCCCTGTCGAATGATTTGCATGACAAAGAGAAATTCGCCATATTGGGCGTTCCGCGTTGCTGGATTCCGGAGAGAGCCTTTTCAAGGTCGTGAGGCAATATGTCGCTGCGCCAGTGGATGTCGGGCCCGCTGAAACAAGGTCTGCGTGTGATTCGACTGATCGTCGGATTCACTGTACTCGCGATCGGCCTTCTCATGCTCGTCTTTCCCGGGCCGGCGATTGTGGTGATTCCAATCGGCCTTGCGATTTTGGCCACGGAACTGAAATGGGCCAAGCGTCTATTGGACTACATGAAACGCCGGGCAGAAGCGATCGGGGCAGCTCTCCGATGCAAAAAAAGGCCAAGAGACCCCGAGCCCGGTGAAGGGCCGAGCATCGGGAGCAACGGATAACTTGACAATTGCCTGCCATTTTGCTAAATTTCAAGATATTCATTCCGTTTCAAAACCGACCTTCGCGCCCATAGCTCAATAGGTAGAGCAACTGACTCTTAATCAGTAGGTTCCAGGTTCGATTCCTGGTGGGCGTACTCTATAAATTCAGGGCCGGACGAAAGAGACTATCCCGGCTCGGCAGCGGCGGCATTCGCTGTCACGCGATGCGATTTGATGATCGACCACCTGATAAACGGTGCTGGAAAGAGGCAATCCTTGCCGGAAACCCGTAGCCACACTTGACAAATATGAGCGAAGTTCCCAAATGAACATTCTTCACCTTTATCCCCAGTGTCCGGAAACTTTCTGGAGTTTTAAACATGCTATAAGATTTATCTCCAAGAAGGCGGTTGAGCCACCCCTCGGATTATTGACTGTAGCCGCAATGCTTCCCGAAGAGTGGGAGAAAAAACTCGTAGATATGAATATATCGCCTCTAAACGATAATGACATTGAATGGGCTGACTATGTATTCATTAGTGCGATGTCCATTCAAAAGGAATCCGCGAAAAGAGTCATCAGTCGATGCAAAAGGCTGGGAGTGAAAATTGTAGCCGGCGGTCCTCTTTTTACCGTCGGATATGAAGACTTTGATGATGTCGACTATCTCGTGCTTAATGAAGCGGAAATCACGCTTCCACCCTTTTTGGAAGATTTGGCAAACGGGTGCGCCAAGCGTATCTACACCAGCAAAGAATTCCCGCACATGGGAAAGACGCCTATCCCGCTCTGGGAACTCATCGACATGAAAAAATATGCAACCATGGATATCCAATATTCCCGAGGCTGTCCCTTCAATTGCGAATTCTGCAATATCACGACGCTCAATGGGCACAGAGTCCGAACAAAGAGTAGTGTCCAAATAACCGAAGAGCTTGAAAACCTGTACGCCCACGGTTGGAGAAGTGATGTACTTTTTGTCGATGATAACTTTATTGCAAATAAGACGAAGTTGAAAAAGGATGTTTTACCCGCCATAATAAATTGGATGAGGAAGAAAAAAAATCCCTTTATCTTTTCCACTCAAGCTTCCATAGATATTGCGGACGATGAAGAACTTATGCAGTTGATGGTTCAGGCCGGATTTGACAGCGTCTTTGTCGGCATTGAAACACCGGAATCGGGAAGTTTAGCTGAATGCGGCAAGATTCAAAACATGAATCGGGATCT
>JAZDIW010000242.1:0-11447 GCA_043804575.1 bacterium | reverse complement strand
CGGCTGCAAGCAGCCGACACTGCGCAAGGCATTGATGACATTCGTGCACAAAAAAGGCCGCGCAGGACAAGAATCCTGCGCGGCCGAAATTCACTTGGACAGAAAAGGCGATTAGTAATCCATGCCGCCCATACCACCCATACCACCACCGGGCATCGCTGGAGCCTTCTCCTTCTCTTTCTTCTCAGACACAGCCGCGTCGGTCATGAGGAAGAGGGCGCCGACCGAAGAGGCGTTCTCCAGCGCGATGCGAACGACCTTCGTCGGGTCAATGATGCCCGCCTCCACGAGGTCGCAGTAGATTTCCGCCTGGGCATCAAAGCCGAAATTGTAGCCCTTGTTCTCCCGAACTTTGTTGACTACGACCGAGCCTTCATGTCCGGCGTTCTCGGCGATGAGGCGCAGAGGCTCCTCCAAGGCGCGGCGGATGATCTTGGCCCCGATGGCTTCATCGCCCTCGAGCTTCATTCCATCCACGATAGTCTGGGCACGCAGAAGAGGCACACCTCCGCCGGGGATAATCCCCTCCTCAACCGCTGCGCGCGTCGCGTGCAAAGCGTCTTCGACACGCGCTTTCTTTTCCTTCATTTCGACTTCGGTAGCCGCTCCGATTTTCAAAACGGCCACGCCGCCCGCGAGCTTCGCCAAACGCTCCTGCAGCTTCTCCTTGTCGTAGTCCGAGGTGGTCACTTCAATCTGCTTCTTGATCTGCCCGATGCGCCCTTTGATGTCTTCGGTCTTGCCGGCACCTTCGACGATGGTCGTGTTGTCCTTGTCAATGACAACCTTCTTCGCCTTGCCAAGATCAGCTAAGACAGCGTTTTCGAGCTTGAAACCGGCTTCTTCCGAAATGACTCGGCCGCCGGTCAGAACGGCGATGTCATCGAGCATCGCTTTGCGCCGGTCGCCGAAACCGGGAGCCTTCACCGCGCAGACCTTCAATGTGCCTCTCAGCTTATTCACGACGAGCGTCGCGAGAGCCTCTCCTTCGACATCTTCGGCAATGACGAGGAGCGCTCTGCCCATCTGGGCGACTTTTTCGAGGACGGGCAGGAGGTCTTTCATGGACGCAATTTTCTTGTCGTGAATCAGAATAAGGGCCTCTTCAAGCTCGGCCTCCATCTCGTCGGGATTGGTCACGAAGTAGGGCGACAGATACCCACGGTCGAACTGCATCCCCTCCACGACTTCGAGCGTTGTCTCGGTGCCTTTGGCTTCTTCGACGGTGATCACGCCATCCTTGCCGACTTTGTCCATCGCATCCGCGATGAGGTTGCCGATTTCACTGTCGTTGTTCGCGCTGATCGCACCGACGGCGGCAATATCCTTCTTCCCACTGACCGTTTTCGAATTCTTCTTGAGCTCGGCAACGACCGCTTTCACGGCTTTCTCGATGCCGCGTTTCAGGTCCATCGGGTTGGCGCCCGCCGTTACATTGCGAAAGCCTTCATGGATAATGGCTTGGGCAAGCACGGTTGCGGTCGTGGTGCCGTCACCAGCCACATCCGAGGTCTTGGACGCCACTTCCCGCACCATCTGTGCACCCATGTTCTCGATGCCGTCTTCTAATTCGACCTCTTTCGCGACGGTAACGCCGTCCTTTGTCACCGTGGGGGCGCCCCACTTCTTCTCCAACACGACATTGCGCCCTTTCGGGCCGAGGGTGATTTTCACCGCTCCAGCGAGTAAATCCACTCCCTTCTTCAGGGCAGTGCGCGCCTCTAAATCAAAGGCAATTAATTTGGCTGCCATAGTTCATACTCCTATTTTGAATTTTTGCTGATTCAAAGAAACTTGATGACGAGAGTCGATTATGATCCGCCCGGCCTGCATCAGTGCGATGACATGATGCATACCATTAATGGTCAGGTGTCATCGTATTTCCCACTTCTTCCACCTTCTTGCGAATGAGATTAAGTACTTGCGTCACATTCGAGTCTGCAATGACAAACTCTTCGATGACTCCATTCACAGCCCGCTCAGTCACTTGGACAGCGAAGTCCAGGGCGCGGCTTGTGCCTCTCATTTCTGACAGATGAAAGCCACGATTTTGCTTAATGAACAGGCCGAGATCTTTTTGGAAATCTTGCATTTCTGATCTAAAAACCATCGCTTCTTGCCGATCCTCCACATTGCCGATGTCAAGACTATATAAGTAGCGCATTATGCTCTGTACAAACCTCTCCCATGACCCATGGAATTTTGGCTGCCAAACCTTCATTTGCCACGAACATTGTAACATGTCCCGTGCCATACGCTTGGCGATTTTGCGTCTGCGGAATTCGCCGCGAACCATACCCAGCCCTTTGACAGATCCAAGCTCGCTTGTACGTTCCTCAATCTTCTGCCGGAGCATCTGCATCGGCTCTCCGATTTTTTCCACAAGCGCTCCCATTTCCCGGCCGGATTGCTCTACTTCGAGTGCTAAGTCGGGCTGTCCACGCTCCTCGTGTTGCGGCGTTCTTTTGGATGCGTCCGCTTCAGGCACTGGGCGCTGTTGCACTTCCGCTTGTTCCTTTTCACCGCGGAATGTGGTATAATCAATGTCTTGCGCGAAATCGCTTATTGGGCTCCTCAAAGCCATTTTTTCCTTTGATACTTTGCGAGCGATTGCGCGCAAGTTGTCCTGGAGTTTCTGAACCTCGCTGTAACGCGTAGAATAGACAATGGCGTTATAAGAGCGAAGGTCAAAAGGCACATCTTCGATGGATTGCGCGATGAGCACCGTTGGTTTCAATAGTCCATGGGCGATGCCTAACTCATACAGAACGGTTTGGTCTAGAGAAGTCAAGTCCGCGACAATTAAGTCAGCATGAGTAATTCCTTTTGTCGCACTCCTGACGATACCCTGCTGACGAAGAAGACCGTCTGCCCTGCCCACTTCGAACCCCTCACTCTCAAGGGCGGGAACGATGAGGTCCTTGTACATACCATTGAACTCTGGACCAAGCGGCATCAGAACGAAGGCAAGTTGTTTTTTCTGGTTCTCTTCTTCCACAGCCCAGACTCTACCTATTTCCCAACAATGCCGAGGATGTCATTGCGGGAGACGATGAGAAATTCATCGTTGTCCATTTTGACCTCGGTGCCGCCGTAGCGGGCGTAAATGACGCGGTCACCGATTTTGACGATTTCGCTGAGCTTCTTCTGTTTGCGGTCCGTGTGTTCGACATCGTCGCCGAGGGCAACGACTTCACCCATTTGGGGCCGCTCCTTGGCCGTGTCGGGGATAATGATACCGCCGACTTTGCGCTCTTCCTCTTCGAGAGCCTTAATCAGGACGCGTTCGTCCACGGGTTTGATTTTCATAGTCTCCTCCATGATTTTGTGATTAACTCTTTATAAATTATGATGTAAGCTTGTTTTTGCTATGATGTTAGCACTCTTTTTGAATGAGTGCTAATAAGCCAACCCAAATATACACTCAGAAGTTCCCAAAGTCAAGAGGAGCGGGCGCGAATAGACTGACGCTCGCCGCAAGAGGTGCCCTCACCGCTTGCGCGTAAGGAATAGCCCAGCAAGCCGGGCGCTACGACTTCAAGGCTTGGCTGCCAACAGCCGATACCGCAGTTGGCAACGCGCAAACCTTATTGAAAATGGCACTAGTGCCACCTGACAGAAGGTACGCTCGAATCCCGGTTTGGGCCACCCGGGGACGGGCACCTCGGCGGAGGAAATCGCCCATACGCTCCAACCTTCTGTTCGTCGGCACTAGCCCCCACCGTCCTCGGTGGGGGGCATGCCCGTTGAATGCCGCCCTCGGCCTGCAGATAGGTGAACTGTGCTACCGAACAGCGAGTTGCCTCTTAGGCGCAAAGCCGCTATATTTTAGATTCAATTTTCGGAAATTTACCAATGAAGGTCACGAATGACTTCCCACGATGAACTCTACATCAACACGATTCGCACGCTTGCGATGGATGCGATTGAAAAAGCGAAATCGGGCCATCCGGGCATGGTGATGGGTGCCGCTTCCATAGCCTATGTGCTTTGGACGCGGCATTTGCGATTCAATCCTCAAAATCCCGATTGGTTCGGGCGGGATCGCTTTATTCTATCGGCGGGACACGCTTCGATGCTCCTCTATGGCCTCTTGCATCTTTCCGGCTTCGATGTTTCGCTCGATGACATTAAGAATTTTCGTCAGCTCGGCAGCAAGACACCGGGGCATCCCGAGCACGGCCTGACTCCCGGCGTGGAGGTTTCGACAGGGCCGCTGGGACAAGGATTCGGAAACGCCGTCGGAATCGCCATCGCACAGGCTCATCTGGCGGCGCGATTCAATCGGCCCAAATTCCCTATCGCAGATTTCCGCATTTATGGAATTTGTAGCGATGGCGACATAATGGAAGGCGTCTCATCCGAAGCCGCGTCGCTCGCCGGACACTTCAAGCTGGGCAATCTGATTTTCCTCTATGATGATAATGGAATCACCATCGAAGGAAGCACGAGCCTGACTTTCAGCGAGGATGTCGGTCGCCGATTCGAAGCCCTCGGCTGGCATGTGCAGAAAGTAGATGGTCATGATGTGGACGCGATTCATGCGGCTCTGCAGAATGCTGAAGAAGAGAAATCAAAACCGTCTTTGATTATCGCCAAGACATATATCGCTTTTGGCAGCCCCAATAAGCAGGACACGGCAGCCGCTCACGGTGCTCCATTAGGCGAGGAAGAAGTCGCTTTGACGAAGCGAAATCTCGGCTGGCCGCACAAGCAGCCGTTCACCGTGCCCGAAGAAGCCTATGCGCCATTTCGAGAGGCGGCGAAGCAGGGAGAAGAAGCGGAAGGCAAATGGCGAGAGCTCTTCACGCGATATAAAAAGGAACATCCCGGACTGGCAGGAGAGTGGAATGCCTTCAAGAAAGGAGAGCTGCCGGAAAATTGGCGAACTCTTTTGCCAAAATTCTCTTCGAGTGAGAAACCCATAGCCACGCGCACGGCGTCCGGGAAAGTGCTGAACGCGCTCAAGCAGGAAGTCCCTGCGCTGATTGGCGGCTCGGCGGACCTGGGCACTTCGGTCATGACCTATTTAGAGGGCTGCGGTGATTTCAGCGCCGACAATTACGCGGCGCGCAATCTTCACTTCGGCATTCGAGAACATGCAATGGCCACCATTCTTTCCGGCATGGCACTGGCGGCGCCGTTTCAAGTTTTCGGTTCGACCTTCCTCGTTTTTTCCGATTATATGCGTCCGGCGATTCGCCTCGCTGCCATGATGAGACTGAAAGTCGTTTATGTTTTTTCTCATGACAGCATCGGTGTCGGAGAAGACGGTCCCAGCCATCAACCCGTTGAGCAGTTGGCCGCGCTTCGAGCACTTCCCAATCTTCTTGTTTTTCGCCCTGCCGATGCGAAAGAAACCGTCGCCTCTTGGGAATTCATTTTGGAATACAAGACTGGCCCCGTCGCGCTGATTCTCTCACGACAAGCCTTGCCTATTCTTGACATAGACCAAGTAGCCGTAAACTCGGGTGTGCGTCGCGGCGGATATGTCGTCTATGAAGCGAAAAAGGGCGCGCCGAAATTGCTCTTGATTGCCACGGGTTCGGAAGTGCATCTAATCATCGCCGCAGCAATGCAGCTTGAAAAAGAGGGTATTCGGGCGCGTGCCGTCTCTTTACCTTCGTGGGAGATTTTCATGC
Source organism: bacterium (assembly GCA_043804575.1). GTDB lineage: Bacteria > Electryoneota > RPQS01 > RPQS01 > DYHQ01 > JAZDIW01. Next base: position 5,805 of record JAZDIW010000242.1, on the reverse strand, counting down.
AACAACCGAGAAACTATCGTGATGAAATCTTGCCGCCGTCCATTTCAGCGCGTCTGGCCGTCGAGGCGGCCACGCCTCTGGGATGGGAGAGGTTCATTGGTTTGAAGGGGACGGTACTCGGTATGGAGAGCTTTGGTACATCAGCGCCGGGCGGCCAGCTCTTCGAGCATTTTGGATTCACGGTGCAGAATATTGTTGACACGGCTCGCTCCCTTTTGCGTTGATAAGTCGCCGTTGTGGCTCTCCAGAGCCGCAATGGCGCCACGAACACAGATCGATATGAGCGACTACTACGCTGATAGACTCTCCGCCGAAAGGCTCAAACGCTGCTATGAAATCGCTTCCCCGCGCGTTCAGCAGTATCTCGAAGCAGAGACAGATTTCGTTCTCGAGAAAATCCGGCCCAGCGATATCGTCCTGGAATTAGGCTGCGGTTATGGGCGTGTGCTCGCTCGGCTCGCCAAGAAAGCGCATCGCGTTGTCGGGATTGATACCTCGCTTGCCAGTCTGCAGCTTGCGCGGGACGAATTGCGAGGTTTCTCAAACTGCTATTTGGCTGCGATGGATGCAGTGCGACTTGGATTTCGTGACAAGGCTTTCGATGTCGTCATCTGCATCCAGAATGGAATCTCGGCATTCTTTGTGAATCAAAGAGCCCTGATTCGGGAGAGCATTCGCGTCGCGAAGTCAGGCGGAATCGTTCTCTTCTCCAGCTATTCCGAGAAATTCTGGAACGACCGCTTGGAATGGTTCGAGAGGCAATCGGAGGCGGGGCTTTTGGGGGAAATTGATTATGAAAGGACGCGCGACGGCGTCATCGTGTGCAAGGACGGCTTCACCGCGACGACCGTGCGGCCGGACGAATCTCTATCCTTAACCGCCGACTTGAGTGCCGCAGTCCGAATCATCGAGGTGGACGAATCGAGTCTCGTTTGTGAGATTGTCCCGCGCTGAGCAGATTTTCTTTGAGGTTGAAAACCATGAACGCGCGCGCAGAGTGAGGGCACCCCGCGCGGCGACTATTTAAACTTGATACCTTGCCAATCGGTAGGTGGTGGAACGTTCGGCTGATCCGTAGCCAGCGAGGCAACTGCGAACAAAATGGTCGCGAGGCAGAAAGTGATCGACTTCATGGCTTGATTCTCCTCCACTCTTGGTTAGAAGTACTTCTGCCAAGAAGATTTCGTGATCTTGCTCGACCAAGCTTCTCAACCAACTTGCCTTCAAACTTGGTAATTCCCTTACCGATCAATCCATGTAGAGTGGTAAGTGGTCTCTTCGTTCCCTTTCGATACAAAGCAAGAATATCATTAACGTATAGCTGGGAAAATTCCTTCATTAGATGGATGATGAACTCATGTGAGGAGAACTTCTTGTTCGGGTCCATTCCACCGACAATCCTTCGCAAAACATGTTCTGAAGTACACTGCATCGAAATTACCTCCGCTTTCGAAAGCAATTGAAATCATTCTCATATTTTGGCCGCAGAAAACATCACGCCAGGGATTCATACCCATGCCAATTTGTGCACCTTGAACATTCCATCCGTTGACTTGCAGGATGCCGCCAGCGTACAAGAATGGCTTTTGCGAAGCACGAAGAAATAGGTCGGCCAACATCCGCGTTGTACAGGGAACTCGGCTTTTCCGCTTGCCAAGATACTCATAATTTATCAAGAAATAGATGCTAAGTCAAGTGAAATTGGGATCACAATCAAGAAGGCTCTTTCGGTAGTATCGTTGGTCACTTCGCAGGATATAAGAGTGCAGATCAGTCCGGCTTGAGCTGGACCGCCTTGTCATAGGCCTGAAGCGCCTCCGCATAGCGACCGAGGTTATAGAACGCAATCCCCTTGTTATACCACGCCTCGGCAAAGTCCGGCTTGAGCTGGATCGCCTTGTCATAGGCCTGAAGGGCCTCCTCATAGCGCCCAAGGTTGCCGAGCGCTGCACCCTTGTTATTCCACGCTTCGGCAAAGTCCGGCTTCAGTTGGATGGCCTTTTCAAAAGCTTGAAGCGCTTCCGTATTGAGGCCAAGATTGCCAAGCGTCAGCCCCTTGCCGTACCACGCTTCGGCAAAGTCCGGCTTTAGCTGGATCGCTTTTTCACGGGCTTCGAGGGCTTCGGTGTAGCGGCCAAGCTTGCCAAGCGCCAGCCCCTTGGCAAACCACGCCTCGACAAAGTCCGGCTCGAGCTGGATCGCTTTTTCACAAGCCTGAAGCGCTTCCGTATTGCGGCCAAGCTTGCCAAGCGCCAGCCCCTTGCCGTACCACGCTTCGGCAAAGTCCGGCTTTAGCTGGATCGCTTTTTCACAAGCCTCAAGGGCTTCGGTGTAGCGGCCAAGGTTGCCAAGCGCTCCACCCTTGTTATTCCACGCATTGGCACCGTGCGGCTTCAGTTGGATGGCCTTTTCAAAAGCTTGAAGCGCTTCCGTATTGCGGCCAAGATTGCCAAGCACCACTCCCTTGCCGCACCAGGCTTCGGCATGGTCGGGTTTCCTCGCGACCACCTGTTCAAACTCAACCAAGGCTTCCTCGTAGTTCCCAGCCCACACAAGGGCCCGCCCTTGTCTATAGAGGTCCTCGGCAGATCCCACCTCGCGTCGTGGAGGTGGAATTTGCTCTTTAGGAATTGCGGCAAACGTGCTCGACAGAAGCCTCGCGACTCTTTCGCCAGGAATTGCAAAGTTAAGGTTTTGCCCCTCGACAGCCGATAGTTGCGCCACGCCAATCACATTCCCTTTCATGTCTACCACTGGGCCGCCACTAGAGCCAGGAGATATGGACGCATCGATTTGAATCATCCTACCGAGAAACTCGATTTCGCGCACAGCGGATACAATGCCAGCAGAAACTGTAAGCTCGAATCCGAGTGGGCAGCCGATCGCAATGACTGACTCTGCCACTCTTGGCAAGACCGAACTCACCTCCAACGCATAAACCGACGCTCTTGGAATATCTGTTGACAACAACGCCAAGTCACCATCAATGTCGTCAGCAAGAATCCCGGAAACCTTGTGTGTCTTGCCATCGGATGTTCTGACCTCGTAACGGCTCCCTCCCTCAATCACATGATGGTTTGTCACGACAGTGCCATTGTTGTCCACAAAAAAACCGCTGCCCTGACTGATCACCCGCCCCGTCTCATCGTAAGTAAGGATAACCACCACGGACGGTGAGATTCTCTCAATTATATCCGGCAACTCTTGCTGCGCCCAGGTCGCAGAAAAGGCCGCAAAGCAAGTCAGAAGAAACAGTATTCGAAATGGAATGCAATAAGATTTCATGAACCTCTCCGGCCTATGATTCGGATTGATTTTCGTGAAGTTCTCAGTTTCCTTAATGTTCGCGCTGAGCGGCTGCGCTTTCGGTGCTGGATTCGAGCCGCCCGCGCTTGGAGAAGAGAATGGCGGCGGTCAGAATGGCGAGCGCGACGACAACAACAATCCATTTGCTGCTTGAATGCTGCAGCGCCACGGTGCTCGGGGCGACCAGAATCGAAATCAAATTCATCACCATAATCATGGGATTCAGCGCAGGGCCGGCGGTGTCCTTGAGTGGGTCGCCGACGGTGTCGCAAATGACGCCTGCTTTGTGCGCGTCCGAGCCTTTGCCGCCGAGATAGCCGCCCTCGATTTTCTTCTTCGCATTATCCCACGCGCCGCCCGCGTTCGCCATGAAGACAGCCATGAGTTGCCCCGCTAAAATCGCTCCCGCCAAGAAGCCTCCCAGCGCATAGGGGCCGAGCCAAAATCCCACGAAGATTGGTGCAAAGACCGCCAGAAGCCCCGGGCCCAGAAGTTCTCTTTGAGCAGCGGCGGTAGAAATGGCCACGCAGCGTGCATAATCGGGCCTGCCTTTTTCGCCGACGCCCGTGTATTCCCATATTCCGGGAATCGTTCGGAATTGCCGCCGGACTTCTTCCACAAGCAACACGGCCGCCCGCGACACGGCACGAATCGCAAAAGCCGAGAAGAGAAACGGCACCGCGCCGCCGATGAGCAGGCCGACAAAAACATCAGGCAAATTGACCTGAATATTCTTCACCAGAATTTCTGCATCCTTCATCGCCACCGTGTCTATGAACGAGCGGTAGAGAGCGACCGCCGCGATGACCGCCGTGGCAATCGCAAAGCCTTTGGTCAACGCTTTGGTCGTGTTGCCGACCATATCGAGACGCGAGACGATGTGATGGGCGGCCTTGTTTTCGCTTCCATCGGGATTCTTCAGCGCACCGGACATTTCAAAGATGCCGTTGGCGTTGTCGGAAATCGGGCCGTAAGTGTCCATTGCGAGCACATAGCCGGTGGTGGCCAAAAGGCCAAGACCGGTCAGCGCAATGGCGTAGGCGGCCATGGACGGAACCGGAAAGAGCACAAAGGCTGCAAAGATGGTTGCGGCGATGGACACAATCCCCCACACGGACGATTCAAGCCCTTCGGCAAGACCCGAGAGAATCATCGTGGCCGGGCCGGTCTTTGCCGATGCGGCGATATCGGAAACGGGCTTGTGCTCCACGGCGGTGAAATACTCGGTGAGTTTGCCGATGACCTGCGTTAAGACAATGCCGAAGAAAGTGGCCAGAAACGCGCGCCACCAGAAGTCCTCGAGCATACAATGTAATCGAACACAATCTGCGGATGCACCCGTCGGCAATGAGGGAAGCGAAAGGTCTTTGAAGACGATGAGCGCGACAATAAGGAAGCCAAGAGTCGCAAAGAAGGCCGAAGTGAAGAAACCGACATTCATGGGATGCATGGGATTCATGTTCGGGTCGTCTTTGCCACGAACGGCGAGCACGCCCAAAATCGAAGCGACCACTCCGACTCCACGCACAAGAAGCGCGTAAATGACGAGCTTCAATGTGAAGATAGCCGTGAAGGTATTGCCAATCAGTGAGCCAAAACCCGCATGCTGCAATCCACTGCCCACTGCTGCGGCGAGAATAATGGCCGCAACAAGCGTCACTTCATACGACTCGAAAACATCGGCGGCCATTCCCGCGCAGTCTCCCACATTGTCGCCGACATTATCGGCGATGGTCGCGGCGTTGCGCGGATCGTCCTCCGGAATTCCCGCTTCCACTTTGCCGACCAAATCCGCGCCGACATCGGCAGCCTTGGTGAAAATCCCGCCACCGACACGCATAAAGAGCGCCGCAAGCGACCCGCCGAAGCCGAATCCCACTAAGACGAACATCGCGTTCTCTTGGAAGATCATGAAAGTAATCGTGGCGCCGAGAAGCCCGAGGCCCACGGTGAACATACCCGAGACGGCTCCCGCTTGAAAAGCGATTTCGAGCGCGCGTTTGAAGCTGGAGAGGGCCGCGTGCGCGACACGCACATTGCCTCGCACAGCCACGCCCATTCCCACATAACCCGCCATATACGAGGCCGTCACTCCAAGCAGAAACGCGATGGAGACGCCGAAACCCAGCGTTGTAGAGATGCCGGGGCTGGCAGACTCCATAAAGGCATACTGATTCTTGTAGAGAAGAAATAGGCCAATACCGAGGACAACGACAAACGGCGCCATGGTCTTTACCTGGCGTGCAAGATACGCCATTGCGCCTTCTTGGACGGCCGCAGCGACGCCGCGCATGCGTTCGCTGCCTTGATCCTGTTTCACCGTTTTGAGCCACCAATAAGCGCCGAAAGCAAGGGCAATCAGTGCCGTGACCAGCACGATAAACAGCGGCCCCCATGCGGCTTCGCTAAAGGGAAGCTGAATCGCTTCGCCAGCGGCCTCGTGGGATGCCGCCGTCACCGCGGGCTGGCTCCCAACGGGTAGCGAACTCTGCGATTCAG
>JAZDIW010000241.1:0-14598 GCA_043804575.1 bacterium | reverse complement strand
ATCGACACGAACTCCAGTTCCGTCGCTTTGCCGCCCTGCTTCCTCAGCATCCTGACCTCATCAAAACCTCCCAATGAACACCTGCCCTATTATAATAAAAGTCCCCGCAAAATGCGAGGACTTTGTCAACAATCTGAGGCGCCAACAATTCGGCGGCTTTTTCCATATCCGGAAAGCAGAACGACGCAGTCTATTTGACGAGCAGTAGCTTGCGCGTCTGGGCAAAGCCATTGGTTTCCATTCGCGCGAAATAAACGCCCGATGGTGAGTCGGCAGCGTTCCAAATGGCAGTGTAACTGCCTGCAGGTTTCATGCCCGCGGCGAGAATAGCTGCTTCACGCCCCAAAACATCATAGATGCGCAGATTGATCCAGGCCGCTCTCGGCAATTCGAAGCGCAGTGTTGTCGTCGCGTTGAACGGATTCGGGAAGGGTACCCAAAGCGCAAATTGGTCGGGAAGCGGCGGAACGATTTCGTCAACACCGGTGTCTCTGCCGACGCGGGTAGCCAGCCTCGGTTGTTGACCTGTGGTTTGGTCAACCGGAAGAATGTATTCTCCTTCCACAAGGATTCGGGATAGCGCACATTCCGCGTCAACACCATTCGTCATCTGCACGGAGCCAAGCAACTCACTGAGGTTTTCTCCGAGGGAGTCGCTTGCCCATACTTGGATGTTGTGCATCCATGTGGCAAAGAGCTGAACCACTTGATCCCCTTCGACGGGAAGCGGCACTTGGATATGCGGCGTGAAGTAGAGGAATTCATAGGCATAGACAGTTTCGCAAGCATCCGCGATGCGGTCATAGTTCGCATCCGGTAGGAACAAGTAGGTTGCATAAGGGTCTATCTGATGCTCGATATGCACATCGTCATGGTTTACGAGCAGGCCGAATCCACGGAAGAAGTCGTACCCCGCCACATCCACGCCGCGCATTCCCCTCAGGGCTCCAAACCCGGGCCATGAGGATCTGGCGTAAGTGGAGATTATCGACTCCGGGATATTGTCGTAATCGTCGTCCGACATCGCAACAATCTCATCATACTCCGCTTCGTACCACGCGTTGATTGCGAAATAGAGCCCCGAGAACATGCAACGGGTCATGGAACGCAAGAACATGGGAGGGTATTCCGGGGGGCCGAAGTCGTGTGTTTCATAGGGCATCTGTATCTGCCCCTGATAGAGGTCGAAGGTGATGATTCGTCCCATCCCCGACGCATCCGCTCCTCCACAGATGACCACCAGAGAATGCCCCGCGGGGAATTGAAAATAGTCATCAAAAATGATCATGTCGGATGCCCGCGTCGGCGAGAGATCATATTGATACCAGAGTTGAGCCCCGAGCTCGAAAGACGTGAAGTAGTCTGGCCCCAATCCCGTCGAATCGAGACGGATGAAGGCGCATTGCTCCTGGGTCCATGTGAACGGCGGGAACAAAAACACCTGCATCGAATCGTCGGAAATGTAATCACACCAGAGCGCCCAGTAAGTCTCCCATATCGCGCGACAAAAGGCATCCGTTGTATCCAAACCGAGAGAATCCATGTATACCAAACAAGCTGAATAAGCCTCGATTTCCTTTTCTTCACGGGTGGTCCCTTCGCCGAGCTGCGTCTTGTGTATAAACTCGTGGACGAGGACTTCCTGCAAGTATTTCCGCAGGGTCGAATTGGCTCCGACGGCACGGAGCATCGCGGAATTAAGATTCATTTCGTCGCCTTCGCTCGTCTGCTTGCCGTCTATAAGCGTTACCCCGTCAATTGACTTCTTAAGCGTCTCTGCCTCCATAGCACCTCGGTCCAACTGCCTCTGTAAAGCATCGGCAATGTCTTGGCAGGAGACAGTGTGACTTTGAAGAAAGGCGTCGTTGTAAGTAATCGAGCTGGGCGGGGGAGTTCGGACGGCATCTATGGCCTGTTGGATTGTCGCCCTTTCCTCCGTTGTCAAAGGCCGACCGACATACTTGCCGGGAATCGTAAACCAGATGCTCTGGTCGGGTGGCAGCTGTTTGGGCGCTTTTTGCGAAGCCACGAGCATCGTCGCCCCAATGAGAAGGGGTATCCCCAGATAACACCAGTGGATTAGCTTCATAATTCCTCCTTATTTCGCGTAATAGCCTGCGCTTTGCAGTACCTACACAGGAACTCTTATGCTAATTTCCAAAAGACTCTCGAACCAAGATAATATGGCAATGATTATTATCTTTGTCAAGCAAAAAATAAGCAAATTTCATGTTGCAGCCACACCCGTATCGAATTCTAATTCCCTCATTTACAGTGTGCTGCATCAAAAGGTCTCGATCCGACATGCTGTGGGGCCTGAGGATTCATCCTACCTCCTGAGCCGGTGACCGCCGGGCAGGAGCAAGAAAGCCGCACGGCTATCGTGCGGCTTCCTCTTGGCTTTTTTGGGTGGAACAGTCGCTTATTTTATGAGAAGCAGTTTGTGCGTTTGGGCAAAGCCGTTGCTCTCCAGCCGTGCGAAATAAATACCAGAAGCCAAGCCCGTTCCGTCAAAGGTCAGGCTGTGCTGACCAGCGGTCATCACATCATTCACGAGAGTTTGTACCTGCCTTCCCATCACATCATAGATTGTAAGCTTGGCCTTTTCTGTTTTCGTCAATGAGAAGCGGATCACGGTGCTGGGATTGAAGGGGTTGGGATAGCAGGGAGAGAGGGCAAATGCCTGCGGCGTGGGAACAGGGCGCTCCCTTGTATCGAGCAGGGCATCGCATTCATACGCCCGAAACCGGTACGGGCTGACCGTAAGCACGTAGCCATCAAAAATACCCACATCCTCGATCTTTTCGATATTCTCGATCTCTGCGTAGGTGGTGTAGTACCCTACCAACTGTGGGCTCGGTGGATTCGTGATGTCCCACGCCTTAAGACCATTGTCGTCCGCCGTGACCAGTATGTTCGCGCGGGCAGCAATCGCACGACACTCAGCCGTTATTTGTCCCGCGAGTGTAGGCTGAGACGGATCACTGAGGTCAATGATGCGCACGACTGAACTGGCGGCGACAAAGGCATAATGACCAACGATGGCAAGATCAGAGCCCGCCGCCTCCTGAAGCGATCTCTCCAGTTGTGGTGCTGCCGGATTTGCCAAGCTGAGAGTATAAAAACCATCCCAGTTCACAATACACAAGAAGCCGTCTAACGTGGCTAACGCAACAGGTTCCCACTCACCGGGCACATTCCTCAGCGAATCTACCCATACGGGCAAAGAGGGATCTGCCAGACTGAACGTGTGAACACGCTGATGGCAATCGTCAGCGACATATGCATAATTATCGGCAACGATGATTCGAGACAAGTTAGCTGGGTAGCCTGCCTGCCAGCCTAAGGAAAGCTGCGGGTGCACCGGGTCACGCATGTCTGCAACCAAGAGATCCCGATAATCGTCCGGCAGGTACGCATAGTTCTCTCTAGTGGCGACGTCAACGCAGCCGAAGGCCGTACCAACTAATCCCGAACATCCCACTTCGAACAGGCTATCAGGGTCCGTCGTATCAAGGATTCTCAGCCCAGCGCAGCGGTCCGCAACGTAGGTCATCGTTCCGCTCACCGTCATGCGGCAGAGGCACGCCATGTCACCAAATGAACCGACCTCGGTCGGCGCAGCCGGATTCGAGATGTCTATAACTGTTGCTGCCGTTGCGGAGGGGTAGTAGAGGTGAATGTACACGAATGCTCCTGTGCTGAAGAGCTGCCATGCCGGCGTGTTTGTGGTTAGCGAGCCTTCGAAGATCGGATTACTGTGATCGGTAACATTCCAGATGTTCAATCCCCATTCTTTCCCTACGACCGCATGGTTCCCCGTGACCGTGACTGCATAGCAAGGACTGTTGACACTATCGTCACAGGCAGCGACGACGACGGGTTGCAGAGGATTGGACAAATCAATGATGCGCAGCCCGAGACTATTGGTGGCGAGGTAGGCATAGCCTCCGTAGATAACCGCATCACGCGTAGAATAGTTTGTGTCAATCGCAGCAACTTGAATTGGCTGCTCTGGGTTGCTCAGGTCATACAGTCTCAACCCGCCATCGAATGTGCCTGTACTGCCCATGAGACCGAAGTATTCCCCTGCCATACCCACCGGTCTCATGTAGCAACCTGCAAACGGATCATTGCCAATGATATGCACATTCTCTGGATCGGAGACATCCAGCACGAACGGGGAACCCTCCTCCGTCGTGACCACTCCAACATTCCCATCCACGAGAATGCCATAAAACATGCCATCGCGCCACCGGCCAAGCTCCTGCGGCTGCGTCGGATTGGAGATGTCCAGAACCACGCCGCCGAAGCCGGACGTGACGTAGGCTCGATTGCCGCTAATGCAGACACTTAGGGCGGCACCGTCACGGCACATCACTTCGACCGGTTCCGCCGGATTGGAAAGGTCCATGACATGGAGACCGGACATGCAGCCAGCAACGTACGCAGTGTTCCCAATGATCTCCATGTCCCATACATCTTGCCAATAGTCCAACGTAGAGACACGCCGCATTCCCAAACTGTCCTGCGCCAAGCTACAGGTCCACGTTACAAGCGGCAGTACTATCCCGGTGCAGATTTTAAGGCAACCCGCTCTCATAATATCCTCCGTGGACAAACATAAGTCGACCACCGCTCAGGTCGGTCTCGCCTCTGGCTCACAATATAGCCCATCATGCTCGAAAAGCAAAATGCTCTGACCGATCTGCGGAATTCTTTCTTGGATCCGCAGGATTTCGGATACTTCTCAGAAAGGAACAGGCTCCTCTGGCTTTGAGGAGCCTGTCCCCGTCGCTTAGGTAGATGTCACTTCAAGAGCAGCATCTTCTGAGTTACGGTTTGACTGGCGGTCTGCAATTGGCAGATGTAAACGCCGGAAGCCATGTTCGTCGCATTCCAGCTCACGCTGTGATAGCCCGCATCCTGACGACTATCCACCAAACTCGCCACCTTTTGGCCCATTATGTTCAAAACTGTCAGTCGAACTAGGCCAGATTGCGGGATAGCATAACGTAGAGTCGTAGTCGCATTAAAGGGATTGGGATAAGGCGGTTGCAAGGCAAATTGCATCGGCAGCGGTTCCACCGTATCGTCAACGGAGGAGAATTCGTCAGGAGGTGTCGTCGTGATGCGAATGGCTCGACCTGCTGCAATCGGATGCATCGAGGTTGGATAGGTATTCGCGTAAGTAAGATTCAAGCCGCGCTGGTGGTCGTAGTCCTCGATGCCTGTCGTGAAGTAATTATTATTCGCATCCACATTCGACACCGTCAGATACTGGAAGAGCAAGGAGCCGTCTCCAGAAGTCTCCGGATATTCCAGAATGACCTCAAAGGTCTCTTCGTAATTGGTCTGTGTTTGCCAGCCGTAGCGATTTGCCGAGCGGCTCCATTCGATGATGAAGCGATGTTCCGCGGCATCGTGACGAGTGAAAATCGTAAAAACACTATCCGAATGCAGCCACGAATCCCAGCAGGTCAGGTCGTCCCAGAGAGGGGCGACGAGCGCGGGTGCACCAATCGGTGCGGGCAGCGGCCAGTTTCGGAATTCGGCCAAACGCGCCGCTCCGAAAGAGAGCCAGCCGTTCGAGCAGACCCAAATCGTGTCGTAGTCTTCTCCGTAATATGTAAAGGCTTGCGGAAGACTCAGGGCAAAGAGATCCTCATCATGCACCTGATGAGCTTGCGCACCCGAGCCGCCATAGGCCGGGTCGAGCTCAATCCAGTCGAATGTCGGTGTCGCCGAAAAGCCCGCATCCAAATCTTCATAGGCCCGGTAGCCGTAGTCATCGGGCCCCGTGGGATCAACGGCCTGAACTTGGCCAATCGTCATGGTGAAGAGCCGCGTGCCCTGGAAGATGCCGTTGGCCGTATGGTCCAGGCGAAGCACAATTTCACGCCCGCGCGTGGTGCCGCTTTGCGCTCTAATTTGGAAGACATTCTCGCTATTGCGCCCACTATCACCCGTGGCAATTGTTCCCCAGGCGCCGTTGCCATCGAGAATCTCAATGGAATTGTCCCAAGAATACAGGGTGGCCGTAACATCTTCGGCGTTCTGGCGACCGAAATTCGTCAGATTGACGATCATATCGGCGGTCTCACCGGGATCCAGAAGTTCATTGGCGTCATCCGCATAGATATAGGTCGGAACCAAGAGCGGCGCTCGAACCGGCACGAGCAGGACGCGGTCGGTCGTATGCGAAGCGTCGTCCGTGAAGCGAACACGAAGCTGCGGCTCTTCGCCTTCGCGCAAATCATCGGCAAGCTCAATAGCGAAGGGCGTTGTTTGCGTCTGCGTTGTGTTCGCGGGAAAATCGCCAAAAGCGTACTGCCCCGAAGTGATCGTGATCTTGGGGTCAAGAGAAGAGAGCTCCGCTTGCACGCCACTTGCGGATGGGCCCATATTGCCGATCGTGAGCGCAAGGTCCACCGTTTCACCCGGATTCGGCAGAGCATCTCCACCACCGGAGAAGCCGGCGCTGAAGATGCAGAGTTCCAGGGGTCCGGACGCAAACGAGATGTCGCGATTCTCCGGCAAATATCCCGCCTTCCAGACCGTGAGTTGTAGCGGCGGACTCCCTTCAATGGTTATCGGAACCATCGCATAGCCATTGGCATCCGTCAGCACCGTGGACTGCAGATCCCAAGTAGTGCCACGAATAGTAACCACCGCATCCTTAAGAGGAGATCCTTGAGAGGTCACCGTAACGGCGATGTAGCGCTCGCCCGTGCCAACGCTCGATGGTGCGGTCACATCGAGGCTCTGAGGATTGCCCAGCCATAGATGAGTCTCCGGATCACCGAGGACATTGAACACATCGAAATAGAATTCCACCATTCCGCCGTCGCCTGCTTGATCCGGAAAGCTGCGAAAGAGCTCGAGTTCTCCGGAAAGCGTAATCGCTCCCATACTGCGCAAGCCATTAAAGCGCATTCCGTCGATAAGGCCGCCCAAGATAGCATTATTCTGCTTGGTATTCGTGTGCAAATCGGATGCGCCGTAGAAAGAGACAACGCCATTCGGTGTATTCGGCGATCCCAGACGCAACAGTTTTTCGCCGAAACAGGGATTGACTGTTGTATGGCCGAAATCTCCGCTGCCGCAGACGATACTGAAGAGCGCCGGCGTTTTCCGACGACATTGGATGTTGGTCAAATCCTCGAGAAACAGCGATGGATACTGCCAGCCACGCGCATTCCCCCAACCCCGATAGACAACGATGGAAGCTCCCTCATTCCAGGCATTGCAGATCCAGGGCGTATATTGTTCAGGCGGCCCATCATTCCAATTACGCCAATAAAAGGTATCCACTTCACTATAAGCCCATGCCAGCAGTTGCTCGCGCGCCCAGATGACATTCCAAACGGGCGTTACCGGAAAGGTGCCCGCCCCGTCGTTGTAGTTGCCTGCGATCCCGATTCCCCGTGTGAGCCAGCCTGGATTTTCTATGTCGGGCGTCATTTCATAGTTTGTCACCTTGTTGAAGACCGTCATGATTTCGCTTGCCGTCGCCACCGATATTCGTCCGTGGAACACATCGGGCAAGTAGTCTGTGCCATCCACGGTGAAGAAAGGATTGTCGGCCACATCGAGCTCTTCCGGCGATTCGGGATTCTGCACGCGGAACGCCGGCACGATATTGTATCCTGTCGCATCCCCCAAGAGAATCGCATATTCGAGCGGCGCGGCATTGGGTTCGTGATAGAGTGTATGGACATAATTGTAGATGCCCGTAATCGAGCTGTCCCCCATGACCGAATAGGGAGCCAAGATAAGTTCGTATCCTTTGCGCTGCTTCCAAATGCGCCAACTCGATGGAATACTGTTCATCCACGCCGTCGGCCCAATCACGACAAAGCGACCGGGCTTGCCCAGAGAAACCTCGGGATAGAGTTCATCCAAATTGCCTACGATGGCCCTATAGAGAGGATAGAAGGCGAAAGAGAAGCTCCTCGGCACTGCTTTGGGGTTCGGCCCATCTGTCCCATTCGTTACGATTTCCACATCAAGAGACCGAACCGCGCGAACGGAATGCTCTTGCGCAAGGGCCGGATAGAACCGCGCGGCGACCACGCGCAAATCACGCAAAATCGCGGGCTCTGATAGAGTCACGATTTCATCTGCATTCCGGGGCAGGTCATTTGCCGAGGCAGCGGCGATTTCTTCCCCAAGTTCAAGGTGCAAAATCCTCGCCTGGGGAATGCCCGCGCCTGCAATCGCAAGGATTGTCGCAAATCCTTCGTCGGAAATCCCGCCCTCTTCAGAGGACAAAGCGGCAGCTACCACGGCTTCATCAAAAATGCACCGCATGAGCGTGGCGTGAGGCGTGGCCGAAAGAATCTCCGTCGTCATTGGCGAGGCACTCGGAATCGAGGCAATGGCCCAGTGGCCGCAAAGAGACAAGAAAGCAAGGGTTGTGATGATACACAGTTTTTTCATTCGGAACTCCACACAGAATCTATGTTGCTCATCTTTCAAACAAATCTATTTCACGCAAAAACGGAGATGGCCTACCAACTCCTTCTGCTTGCGACGAGCGCAGCGATGCCTTCTTTCGCGATAATCCGCATATTCTTGATATGAGCGTCCTTGTGGACCTTCGTCAGCCACGCGAGCTTCGTGCAGTCCTCAAATTCCGCGCATTCCCAGCAGCCCGCGTAGCCGTGCTTGATGCAGCATTTCCGGATTTTGCAGTGAGGCGGGCCTCCGTTTCCGCGGCACAATCTCTTGCACCGCATCTTCACCATCGCGCCCAAGCATTCGTAGCACTCCGGGTAGTGCTGGAATTGTTTGAAAGGAATCGCGCGGGCGAATACATCGAAGCGGCTTTCGCGCAGCACCTTTCTTAGGTCGCGCGCCAGGTCGGCGATGTTTCCCTTATGGCAGGGACAATCCCCGCAATACAGCCCACAGTAGGCCATGAGGTTTTTGTCAACTCTTGCATCTTTTGGCATTCTCTGGGTGGTTACTTTCTTCACAGCAATCTCGGTCTTTCCTTTAGATTCTCTTAACCTTTTCCCTGTTCCACGACAGGCCCCAGCATTTGTTCGCCGAGTTCGGTGAATTTCTGCGCTTGTTCAATTTGCTCCTCGGCGTCTTCCCTTGTCAACGCTGAAAGGACTTGATAGTCCGCAACATTTCTGGTATCATTTGCATGAATCAGGTAGCGGTGAAACTCCTTCGGAACTAATCCCGTCGCCGCGAAATGCTGGCCGAAGGCAGCGATAACCGCAGAATGCTTGGAGAATCTGAGATCGCGCTCGAGTAAAAGTGCTTCCGCAGTATAGAACATGGCGTAGTACGCTCTCGAGGCGGCAACATCGTAGAAATGCTCTTTGCAGAGCAAGCGGGCGATTTGCAGGCTCTCTTTGGCCTTGTTGAGAAATCCTCGCTGCTCGTCAGTCATATCGGTACGCCCTCTCGATGCACACTTGACAGCAGCGAGCCCTCTCCTCGGGCGAATCGCTCTGCCGATATGACCAAGGAGGAAATCACCACATTGTTTTCCAAAGAAAGTTCTGAGGTGATTTCGCTAATATGGCCAAGCTCTTTGCCCGTATCCACTGTCCCCTTCAAGACAATGAGCACATCAATATCCGAGCCTTCCTCCGCGTCGCCGCGTGCCTGTGAGCCGAAAAGCACCAGCCGCTCCAGCCTCTCGCCGTAGAGTTCCTCCAGACGCCGTCGAAGCTCAGTAAGGATGGCTTGTGTCTGTGAAGTCATCGCTACGACCTTATCATAATGAGCAGCATTTTGAACTTCTGAATCGCCTTCAGCGCATGCGGTTCATTGGCGGGCATGATAATCATTTCGCCTTGTTTCACTGGAAACGGCTTGCCCGAGATCGTGATTTCCGCCTCGCCGTCCAGCAGATAGACCAACGCATCAAACGGCGCCGTATGTTCGCTCAGCCCCTGCCCCTCATCGAAAGCAAAGACCGTAACCGTCCCCGTTTTCTGCTTGATAATCTCGCGACTGACGACGGAGCCGGTTTGGTAATCAACCAGAGCAGCGAGTTCGACGACTTGTGTATTCAATTCACTCATCCTTATGGATTCTGTATTCGCCGTTGTGGCTCTCCAGAGCCGCAATGGCGCCATCGTGGGTCTGGAGTTGCCCAACGGCAATCAGATCAGTCTGCATCGGCTCGGTCGGGGTCTTTGCCGGATGGTTCGTTTTCATATGCGACAGAAAATGGTCTCCATGTCCGGATCTTCGGGGCTGTATCTCGGTCTCACTCCAGTGAACTGATCGTTGGTCACCGTCAAAGACGACATTTTCTCGACAGTGAAGAGTTTCCATTCCTCTTTTTTGCCCGATTCATTGTATCCTCGTATCTGATAGCCGCGCAACACCTCATTGCCCTCCGGGTCAATCCCGTAACAAAAGGGTTCCACAGTGCGAGTTCCGCCGTTGTACCAAAACCGGAGTATGAACTTTGAATTAATGGCACGATAGATCTGCCTGTTCATTTTGTGCACCGTCTCAAATTTATCCGATGATTCTCTGCCGAGATTTCCGATTATCGGTTCGGCCGTTTCCGGCCAACTTTATCGTCCGTACTTCCCCATCACCTGCGCCTCGGCTAAGATGTGGCCCTTCATCGCCTTCTCCAGAGCGGCCTTGTTCGCATTGGCGGGAAGGGTGAGCGTTGCGTCCAGAGCGTAGAATTTGAAGAAGTAGCGGTGAGGTTTGCCGGGAGGCGGGCAGGGGCCGTTGTAGCCCACATGCGATCCGCTGTTGATGCCCTGCCGGGCACCGCTGGCCAAGGTCGTTTCGGCGGGGACACCTTCAAGAAGGGCCATCGTATCCGGCGGCAATCCCCACAGCACCCAATGCACCCAAGTTCCCATCGGCGCATCGGGATCGTCGCAAATCAGCGCGAAGCTCTTCGTTCCTTCCGGTGCCCCGCTCCAAGAAAGCGGCGGGGAAACATCATCGCCGTCGCAGGCGAATTTCTTCGGAATGGTGGCGCCATCTTCAAACGCGCTGCTTTTAATTGTCAGTGCCATCGCGGTGACTCCTTTCTCTTGCTTGGGCTTCGGCGTTTCCGCACGATTGCAGGTCGCGAGAAACGCAGACAAAATCATGACCCCGAAAAGCCAAGGCGCTCGCATGATTTTTCCTCCCTACAGAATGAATCTTGACAGATCCTCGTCTTCGACGATATCCTTCAGCGTCTTGCGCACGAAGGGCTTCGTGATATTGAGCTTCTTTTTGGTCATGGTTGACGCATTGAAAAGAAGGTCTTCCAGAAGCGTCGTCATCACCGTATGCAACCGCCTTGCCCCGATGTTCTCCATCCGTTCGTTCACGCGACTGGCAATGTCAGCGATTTCGCGGATGGCGTCCTCTCGAAAGGAAAGCTCGATCCCTTCCGTTTCAAGCAGCGCCGTGTATTGCTTCATCAGGGCATTTTCGGGCTCCGTTAAGATGCGAACGAAATCGTCGGCGGTCAGGTGGTCGAGTTCGACGCGAATCGGAAAGCGCCCTTGCAGCTCCGGAATGAGATCGGACGGCTTGGCCACTGTAAAAGCACCGGCGGCGATGAAAAGAATGTGGTCTGTCTTCACCGGCCCGTATTTCGTCGTTACCGTCGTGCCTTCGACCACCGGCAAAATGTCCCGCTGCACGCCTTCGCGCGACACATCGGGTCCTCCTTCGGTTTGACTGCTTGGTGCCGCGATCTTGTCGATTTCATCGAGAAAAACGATGCCCAGACTTTCGGTGCGGAAAATCGCCTCGCGCACGATGCGATCCATGTCGAGCATCTTATCGGTTTCTTCCGACAGCAAAATGTCGCGTGCTTCGCCAATCGTGCACTGCCGCCGCCGCTTGCGTTTGCCGATCATCGGGCCGAACATCTCTTGAAGGTTAAAGCCCATCTCCTCGATTCCTTGAGGCGAAAAGATTTGCATCATCGAGTAGGGCTCTTCCTCGACCTCTAACTCGACGGTGCGGTCTTCGAGCTTGCCGTTGCCGAGTTCGGTGCGGATTTTCTCCCGCGTGTTGCGACGCTCCTCGAATGAATGACGCCGGTCGCCGTCATCCCCTTCCTGCTTTTTCTTTCGAGCCGCTTTCGGCATCGGCAGAAGGATATCCAAAAGCCGTTCCTGCGTGCGCTGCTCGGCTTGGCTGTGGATCGCGCGCATGTATTCGGCTCGAATCTTCGCTACCGCGGTATCCATGAGGTCGCGAATCATGGACTCGACATCGCGCCCGACATAGCCGACTTCGGTATATTTCGAGGCCTCGACCTTGATGAACGGAGCGTCCGCGAGATTGGCCAGCCGTCTCGCCATCTCCGTCTTGCCGACGCCGGTCGGGCCAATGAGAATGATGTTGTTGGGATAGATTTCGTCCTTCAGGCTGCCGGTGACTTGCTGACGCCGCCAGCGATTGCGAAGAGCAATGGCGACCGCCCGCTTCGCCTTGCCTTGGCCGATGATGTATCGATCCAATTCCGAAACGATTTGCGCGGGGGTCAGTTCAGGAATCTTGTGAGAGGGATTGGAAAACTTGTTCATGTCTTAAAAACACCGTATTCGAGGATTTATTGGAATTTCATCTCCAGACCGTGGATATAACTCCAGGTAATCAGAACCGTAATGAGCACGAGTATGCCGAGAATGAGCCAGAGAATCCTTCGAAACTTGGCATCTTGCCGGGGAGTCACGAATCCCGCTATGACAAAACCCAGACCTATCAGAGCATAGAAGATCAAGGAAAAGCTGACGAGCGCATTCTGTGTCATGGGATTATAACTCCTCGATGGTTAGATTCCGGTTGGTATAGACGCAGATATCGGCGGCGATTTCGAGAGCTGCGCGGCAGATTTCCTTGGCGGAAAGCTTCGTATGCTTCAGTAGGGCTCTGGCGGCGGCGAGCGCGTAAGCGCCTCCCGAGCCCATGCCAATCACATCGTCATCGGGTTCGATAATCTCCCCTTGCCCGGAGATGAGAAACATCGTCTTCTTGTCCATCACAATCAGATCCGCTTCCAGGCGGCGAAGACTGCGGTCCATGCGCCATTCCTTGGCCAGTTCAATCACGGCGCGCGTGAGGTCGCCGTGATATTCGCTGAGTTTCTTCTCGAAGAGGTCAAACAGGGCCAAGGCATCGGCAATGCCTCCGGCAAACCCCGCCATCACTTTCCCTTCATGCAAACGACGAATCTTCTTGCCGCTCGCCTTCACGACGGTCTCGCCGTAGGAAAGCTGTCCGTCGCCCCCAAGCGTCGCTTTGCCATTGCGTCGTATGGCCAGAATTGTCGTCCCTCGAAACTGCTGATCCATCGTTCCTCTCCTCTCCTCGATGTTTTTATTTCGCCGCGACGGCTTTCTTTCCCGCGTCCTTGAGGTCCATTTCCTGCCTCCGCAGCTGCTGGATTCGAGCCAAGATGTCGCGGGTCTCCCGTCCGTGCGCCGTGGCGTCCTCAAGCTGCTCCTTTGCGGCTTGGATTTCCTGTTGCACCTTGTCCATCTTGAGCTTGCGCAGGCAGTCTTCCGCCGTTTGCCGCCAAATCGCTTGCTCGCGATGCAGATCCGCGTCGGGAGGCGGTGCGGTCAGGCATTGTGCAATGAAGTCCCGCAGCGGATTCTCCGGGAAGTAATCGAACAATACCTCTTGAGATTCTTCGGTCTCAATCAAGCTGAGCTCTTCGATCTTTTCGACAAGCGGGCGCAGCAAATCGTCTTCGACCTCCTTGGGATCGAACTCACTCAAGATGCGCGGACGCAAATCCGGGCACCGCACGAGAAGCCTCACGAGTTCCAGCGCGGCACCGGAAAGCCGGAATGGGGTGGGCTTTGCTGCCTCGCGCACAGATTTCGCTCGCGCAGCTTGGCGAGGGAGTTCTTGCCGCAATGCGTCGAGAGCAACGCCTGTTTTCTCCGAAATCTCCTGAAGAAAGATCTCCCTTTCCACGGGTTTCATAATGAGGCGCGCCGTGCCCAAAAGGGACTTGACGGCCGCGATGCGAGCCGCCGCCGTCGCTTTCCCCGTTTCGCTCCGGGAGAGTTGCAGTTGGAATTCGACCGGCCCCAAGGCGCCGTTCACATGCGCCCAGAGAGCCTCGACACCTTCGGCCCGAACAAAACTGTCCGGGTCATACCCTTCCGGCAAAGGAACAATGCGCGGCGCAAGCCCCTCCGTCAAAACGGCATCCACCGCACGGCGAGCGGCATTCCGCCCCGCGACATCTCCGTCGTAAACGACGAAGATCTCGGATGTAAAGCGACTTAAGAGTTTCACTTGCTCAGAAGTCAGGGAGGTGCCCAGCGAGGCGACGACATTCTCTACACCCGCCGAGGCTAAGGTGATGAGATCCGTGTAGCCTTCCACGAGAATCGCGCGGCCGCTCTTGCGAATCGCATTGCGCGCTTCCCACAGTCCGAAGAGTTCGCGGCCCTTGCGATAAACCGCCGTCTCGGGCGAGTTGATGTATTTGGCCGGTTCGTCTTCGCGCAGTCTGCGTCCGCCGAAGGCGATCACTCTCCCCGACAGATTGCGGATAGGAAACATGATGCGGTGACGGAAGGCGTCGTAGGGCCGGTTTCTCTCTTTGCCTTCCTTCAGCAATCCGGCCTGCAAGAG
>JAZDIW010000240.1:0-2238 GCA_043804575.1 bacterium | reverse complement strand
TGTGGCGCACCCAAGCGCATGAAAATGAGAGAGAGCCACCGCCTGATTATGGTGAAGTAATGGTGTAACAGACCCTTCAGCATGCTATTTTCGAAGCAGAAACTAGCTAGTTTCTGTCGCGAAATTCGCACGTTACTGCATCAAAAGCGTTTGAAAGATTTCTCTTGACTGCATATGTGTTATATGGCACATATACGTCATGCCAACCAAGAATGAATTTCCTATAGATGTTGCACAGTGGTTCCACGGACAGGCTGCGAGCCTTTGGCCAGCTGCTCTGGGATCGCTTAGTCTTCGCCGTACCCGATGTATCCGCGAGCACTGCGAAGCTTGCCTCAAGGGCGAGCAGCACACCAGCCATGTTCTTTACGGCCGAATCAAGGGCCGTCGCTTCGCCCTTTACATTCCCGACGAGCTCGTGCCTGAGGTGGGCCGTTGTCTTGACAACGGGCGCATGTTGCAGGACCTGCTCTACCAGACCGCATTGCGATACGCCAAAGCTCTCAAGCACGAGCGGACCCTCCGAAATCAAAAGGTGAAGAAATGACACGATCCACGATCTCCCAAATCAGTTTTGCCGATCTCGAATTCCTCTGCCAAGGCGTGCGCATGGAGCCGATGTTGCAGGCAATTTCCGACTTTATCGACCGACACGGACACCTGGTCGAGAAGGTACGCCGCGATCTTCAGCGTGGTTTGAAGAAGCCCAAGATCGGGCGGAACGGAATGAACGCGCAGCAGGTGCTGCGCTCGCTCACTCTGATGCGGGTCAAAAACTGGGATTACCGTGAACTGCGTGAACGGATCGCAGATGGATATACCTTGCGGCGATTCACTCGTTTCTACAGCAAGTCCGTTCCCAAACATGACGCTTTTAATCGGGCTTTTAACCGGCTCACTCCAGCGACGCTCGAAGCGGTCAACGAAATCGTGGTCAAATCCGCCGTTGCCCTAGGCCTGGAAAATGGCAAGAAGTTGCGTGTTGATACGACCGTTGTGGAAAGTGACATTCACCACCCAACCGATAGCACCTTGCTGTGGGACAGCGTACGAGTCATCACGCGACTGGTCGGACGCCTCAATGATCTGCTCCCCCACGGCGTGCCGGGATTTACCAACCGCACCCGCAGCGCCCGGCGCCGGATGCAAGAAATTCAACGAATGACAGCCAGAGAGCGGCAGCATCAGCTGGTGCCAAAATATCGCGAACTCATAGGCACAACCGGTCAGGTGGTAGAAAACGCGCGTGTTGTTCTCAAGAAAACGGAACGAATCCGTAGCATCGATCCGATGACCGAGATTGCGATTAGCGCCCTTCGCAAAGAGATCGATCACTACTGTGGCCTCGGCGACCGGGTCATCGATCAAGCGCGTCGTCGAGTGCTCGATGGAGAGCAAGTCCCAAACGGACAGAAGCTCTTTTCTATCTTCGAAACCCATACCGACTTGATCAAACGAGGCAAGATTCTGAAACCGGTCGAATTCGGCCACAAAGTCTTCCTTGCCGAAAGCGCCCACGGCTTGATCACTCAATATCGCGTGCTCGACGGCAATCCCACAGATGACGCCCACGTGCAATCGTCTCTTGCACGTCACCAGGAAACATTCGGCGATGTCCCAGACATCTACAGTGCCGATCGAGGATTTTTCAGCCCAGACAACGTCCAGCAATGCAAAGGCGCTGGCGTCGAGCTTGTGTGCATTCCGCAGAGAGGAGGCAGGAAAAAGCCTGAACAGAAAGCCTATGAGAAAAGTGCGGCCTTCAAGGATGCCCAACGCTTCCGCGCCGGCATCGAGGGGCGCATCTCCGTTCTTTTCCGCGGTCGCGGCATGAAACGCTGCCTTGCCGAGGGTCGTGAGCACTTCGAACTCCTGGTAGGAGCTGCGGTGCTTGCGAACAATCTCATGGTAATTGCGCGTCTGCTGATCGAAAAACAGAAACGACGTCACCGACGAGCTGCATAGGTTCATTGCAAAGCGGAAAAGCCTTTCATCTGGGCAGACGTGTCGAATCACCACCGGTAAATCCTCACTTCAGTGCGATTCTTTGTTCTTTCGAAGCTCACATTAAACGCTACTGATATGATCTCTCTGTAGCATGCCCCGAAAATCAGCAAAAACGCGGCTTTTGACGAATTTCGCGACAGTCCTTCATGCGCGGGGGCGCACCCAAGCGCATGAAAATGTTATTGTAGTCCTGCAGCCTGTGATGGACGAAGGTCGTTTTTCAGTGATGTC
>JAZDIW010000239.1:0-2949 GCA_043804575.1 bacterium | reverse complement strand
TATCCGCAACTGCCCGAAGTTCCCGCCGATTTGCGCTTCACTATCCGCAAGGACCAGCTCCTATACCTGCTGGAAAAGGCTCTTCCCTTTGTGAGCACGGATGAGTTAAGACCTCAGCTCACAGGAGTCCAGGTCGAGATCTCGCCGGATTCCATCCGTTTTGTGGCAACGGATGGCCATCGCCTTTCTTGCCATACCGTCTCTGAAACAGGTGTTAATGCCGAAACGCATTTCATTATGCCAGCCGATTTCGGCAAAACCGTCCTCAAGGCCATCAAATCTAAAGCCTACAAGAATCTTATTTTTGTTGAGGGCTCTGTCACCTTGACTTCACCAGCTAAGCCTGATGATGAGAGGTCGGTTTGTCAAGTCTGTTTCATCATTGGATCTCAAACATTCATCGGCCGCCCCATTGAGGGCCGCTATCCCACCTACGAAGCTGTCATTCCCAAAGCCAACGAGAATAAGCTCGTCTGCAACCGTGAGCAGCTCGTCGAGGTCGTCTCCAGGGTCCGCGGATTCTCCTCTGAAATCAGTCAGCAGCTTCGCTTCACGCTGAACGGCACTTGCACGATTGACGCCGAAGATGTCGAGAGCGGGGGCCAAGCCAGCGAAATCTTTGCCGGTGAGTATATAGGAGACGATCTGACTATCGGGTTTAACGCCGGCTATGTTTTGAGTGCCTTGGCCGCGCTCAAGAGCGGGCGGGTTGAGTGGGGCTTCGGCTCGCCCACAAGCGCGAGTATCCTGCGGGCTGCCGAAGACGAGCGCGATCCCAATGACGATTTCCTTGTGCTTCTTATGCCGGTTCGCTTGAATTAACCGCCTCGGCCTGGCGCTCCTCGGAGCTGGCCCTTGCCGGTGTTCGATTCACTGGCGAGGCGCAAAACCCAAATAGCAAGGGGGCATTCCATGCATTCGATCCAATGGCTCGCCAAAGAGATCAATGACGCCTGCGCGGAGCGTCGCTATTCCTGGGCACTCTGCCTTCTAAGGAAAACAGCCAAGGTTTGGCGCTGCCGCAAAGAGCTGCTCAACCAAGATGCGCAACGCGCGTTCTGGCTAATTGAAACGAATTGCCCCGAAAGGGTCGCGCCGTTTGTCTTAAGCAAGATCGTTTCCAGCAAGTAAGACCACGGGCGAGGGCGGCCTCGATTCCATAACGCCAGTCTTACGCCTCTCCATCCACGCAGGCCGCTCGGCCCTCTTTTGCCGGACCGCGTTCACGCCGTAGCGCCCGACTTGTCGGGCTCTGGCGGTCTATGCGCCTATAGTATTGCGAAATTGCCCTGTTTTTCGAGCCGTATCGCATTTTCGACCACTTTCCCAAAGGAGAGTCTCAAATGATGTCCAAAGCACTCGAAGGTCAACCAAGAGGCTTTTTCTTGCGAGACCTCAAAAATGGCCTTCGGAAATGGATTAAAGACTATCGCCTCTGTCGCCGTAATGGCTGGAGATATGGTGCAGAATGCTATTACAAAGCCATCATGAGCGAAGCGATTGTTTATTCCAAAGCCGAGAAAAAACGACTCAGAAGAATGATGGGGCTCTGATCGTCCCAGCATTCGACCCCGATATTGAAGGCAAGGCAGCTCTGCGGTCTGACCGCAGAGGTGCGCTTCGTAGCGCCCGACTTGTCGAGCTCTGCCGGCCTACGCGTCCATAGTATTGCGAAAATCGCCTGTTTTTCAAACCGTATTGCGATTTCGACCATTTTTCCGTATCTCGGAGGTGTCTTATGACCACCATGCTTGACCTCATCCGCGCGCATCTCGAGCAATATGCGCGCGAATCAACATCCCGGGGCTGGCCACCACGCGCCAAAACTATCGAGGCCCACAGGCTGCCACTGGAACGCTTTGCCCGCGACTTCGACACCACCGGCACCGACCCCGCCAGTCTTTCCGTCAACTTCCTCAAAGACTGGTTCATCCGTATTGGGCAAAATGGCGGTGTTTCAAACCGGAATCAAATCCTAAGTGCCCTGACCGAATTCCTGCGCTGGATGGTAAATGACAATCGGCTCTCAGCCGATGTGCTTGCTTCTTGGCAACATTTCCATTCCAAAGAATACCGGCGTTGGCGGCGCGGTGCTCCCAATCACAAATTCCTGCGGGCTGAGCAGCTCGCAGCGCTGATGAAAGCTCTTGACCGCAATGCCAGCGGCTCTGTCGACTCCGACCGCAATCTTGCCTTCTTCGGCCTCATCTTCTTCGGACCATCGCGCCTGGGCGAGATCCGCCTCATGGATTGCGACCATATCACCAAGGCGGACACTCATTTTGAAATTATCATCCCGGCCGCCAACGCCAAGAACGGACAATCACGCACCTTTCGTCTCCTTGAAGACAGTCTCTTGGGCGGCGCAGACATCTTTTCGGCTTTGGAACGGTATCACACATGGCGCACGGCCCAATCTTCGACCGGACCATACTTCGTCGCGCTCCGCGGGAATATGACGCCTCGGCGCCCGACCAGCGCGAACTGGCACAGTATTCTGAAAACCGCCGCGAATCGGGCTGGGATCAAAGCCACCTCGCATTACCTGCGTCACACCTTCGGCGAACTGGCCGCCTCCGTTTTGGACGAGCGCGACCTGCGCCAAATCTATCAGCACAGCAACCCCGAAACAACGCGAATCTACACCGACCATGAAAACGGCGACCGCTTGAACAGCGCCCGCCGCCGCGTTATCACCGCCATCGCCGATTATTGACAAGAATCCATCTATCTAATCCCCGGCTTGCTGGGCATCTCGCCAAAACAAAAAGAGCGGCCATCCTTGACCGCTCTTTCGACACTTATGATTTGCTACCGTAGCAAAGAAAAGAATTCAATAATGTACAATATTGAACTTACACCTAAAGCCCCATTGAATGCCAATGGATTTATTGCAACCGCAATCTCTTGCTTGCATAGAACTTATGGTCCGTCCCCACTCCAAATCCT
>JAZDIW010000238.1:0-11983 GCA_043804575.1 bacterium | reverse complement strand
TGTGTGATCTGCGGTCGCAATGACAATCTGCATTTCGACCACATCATCCCCTACTCAAAAGGTGGTAGCTCGATGTTGGCTTCGAACATCCAATTGCTCTGTGCACGCCACAATGTTGAGAAGAGGGACAGGATAGAATAGATCCATATATATGATGGAGCAAGGGTGCGCTGCGGATGTCCTCAACCCGTGTGACAAGAGATAGAGAATTCCGGGCAGATCGGGGGATCTGCCTCGGCGAGAAATATAGATCAGAGGATATGCTTCAGCGAGAAGAATGGTTTGGAGCCCCTTCTCGGTGAATGAATGAGGAATGATGTTAGACCTTCGCTCGATACTTTTATTTGCGCCGGGATTTATTCTCGGATTGACTTTTCATGAAGTCGCGCACGGTTGGGTGGCCGACAAATTAGGGGATCCAACGGCGCGTCAGGCAGGGAGGTTGACACTGAATCCCATCGCACACCTTGATCCGCTGGGCACGCTGATGCTTATCTTTGCCGGTTTCGGTTGGGCGAGACCGGTGCCGGTCAACAGCTTCAACCTTGCGAATCCGCGGCGTGATATGCTCTGGATTGCGCTGGCCGGACCTGCGGCGAATCTGCTCTTCGCTTTTGCCCTCGGGCTGATTTTTCAAATTCTCATGAAGGTTCAGCCTTCCGGTATGTCGGTCTTGACGCTCATCGTCTTGATGGGCGTTTATATCAATGTAATTCTTGCGGTTTTCAATCTCTTGCCGGTGCCACCCTTGGACGGTTCGCGGATTTTGGTTGGACTTGTGCCGGCATCATGGACTGCCGGATACGAGCAGCTCGAGCGTTTCGGCCCGTGGATACTTTTAGGACTCATCCTCTTGGGGAACTTTGCAGGTATTCCCGTTCTTCATTATCTTATTAAGCCCTTCGCCGACCCGATTACGAAGTTCTTCTTAGGTTTTCAGGGATTGCCATTTTGATAAAACGGATTCTCCCGCCGATTCTGCTCTTCCTGCTCTGGGGCGCAGCTCCACTTCTCGCCGCTTCTGAGCTTAGCGAGCGCATCGAGGCCCTCATCTCTCGACCCGCTTATGCCGAAACCCAATGGGGAATTTGCATCTACTCGCTGACACATGATTCCTTGATTTACGGCTATGAAGCAGACAAGCTCTTTGTGCCGGCTTCGACGGTGAAGCTGCTCACTTCCGCGGCGGCATTGGACAGTCTCGGGCCAGACTACCGCTTCGAGACCGCGTTTCTGACCAACGGCGTTCTCGATTCGACAGGCACACTCGGGAGGGACTTGATTGTGCGTGGGAGCGGGGACCCAACGCTGAAAAATGCGAATGGCTCAGGCAATCGTTCGGGCGCATTTCAACAGATCACGGATTCTCTCCGGCAGCGCGGATTGCGACAGATTCGAGGGCGCATTGTGGGCGATGCACGAGCTTGGCCGCGCGGGTTTCCTTGCCTGAGCTGGGAGATTGGAGATTTGGAGGAGGATTGGACGCCTGTCACGGGCGCCTTGTCACTGAATCGGAGCGATGCTGTCGGCGACAGCCTCTTTGTTGTGATGGAGACATCCGCGAATTCCAGTGCGGTTTGGAGCCCGAGTCCCACATTCGCTTTTCTCTCTGATTTGCGACGAGCGCTGCATCAGGGTGGGATTTCGCTGCTTGGACATGCACAAGACAATGCGCAGACGAATGGGACTTCGACGCTCTATGTGCATACTTCGGCACCTCTTTGCGAAATCATCAAACCGATGAACAAGAAGAGTGATAATTTCTGTGCCGAGCAGTTTGCTTTAGTTCTTGGCGGGGGTAGCAGCGCGCAGGGACTGCAGGTCGTGAGCAGATTTCTGACGAAGGCTGGAATTGATACGCGCCAGGTTCGGCTGGCAGACGCCTCCGGTCTTTCCCGCAAAAATCTTCTTTCGCCTGCAATCGTTGTGCAGTTGCTCAAATATATGAATCGGCATCCTTTCGCGAGCGAATATAAAGAGTCGTTGGCCGTTATGGGCACCGATGGCACATTGGGCAATCGGTATGTCAGGATGCCGGGCACCGAAGTCTGCGGCAAGACGGGAACGCTCGATTATGTCTCCGCCCTTTCCGGCTATTTGAGAACCAAGACAGGGGAAGAAATCGCTTTTAGTCTCCTATGCAACAACTTTCTCGTGTCGAGCCAAACGATTCAGCAGGTTCAAGATAGTATCTGCACACTCTTGGCCAAGGAACGGTAGTTTCGTCTCATAAGGGAAATAACAAGCAATGAATCTGAAAGACGGGATGATTCGGATACGAAGACAAATGGGAGCGACGGCAACAAGCTGCGCTTTACTCTCTCTTCTGTGCGGAAGCGGGCTTGGGCAATTTGCGCCGAACTTCTATCAAATGCGAGGTCCGCTCGACAGTGAATCACCGGTTGGACGACTTACGAGCAATGCGATTATTGACTTGAGAGCGGATTCCATGGGCGAGACGGTCTGGGCAGGAACCGGTCAGGGAATTTCGCACTACTTTCCGACCGAGGACCTATGGAATTCGTATGGTCAATCACAAGGGCTCGGAAAAGGAGGCGCGTCGGCACTCGTCTGGACAGATAGCATCATCTGGTCAGCTTTTGCCTTCGACACATCGGTTGGAATTTCCGGCGCCGGAGGAGGCCTTGCTTATAGCCGCGACGGAGGCGACAATTGGACTTGGCTGCCGCAGCCGCGCGACTCACATGTTGCCGTGGACGAGCGGGGCTACTCCGAGGAATTGGGCTACTGGCCGACGACGACGAATGTGGACAATATCACCTATGACATGGCCCTCTCTGATTCGTTCGTTTGGACAACCTCCAAGGGCGGAGGGCTGCGGAGACATCGGTGGGCGGCAGATTACACAGATTTCTATCACTGGGAGGTCGTGACGCCGGACACGCAGAAGTTTCATCCGGTAGAGAATCTGAATCACATCGCCTTTGCCGTTGTGTTCGCCGAAGGCGTTCTCTGGGTGGGAACGGCGGGCGGCATCAACAAGAGCACGGATGAAGGACGCACTTGGGCGAATTTCAATCATCTTTCGAGTGGAATCTCGGGGAATTTCATCACGGCACTCGCGTGGCAAGAGTGGAACCACACGCTTTGGGCGGCAACTTGGCGCGCGGAAGGTGCAACGGAACACTATGGCGTCACCAAAACAACGAACGGTGGCGCGACTTGGGAGGTCGTGCTGGATGATGCGCGGGCGCAGGCGGAAACAGGCATGTTGACGACCGTGCGCGCGCATAATTTTGCCTTTGATGATTCGATTGTCTATGTCTGCGATGATGCGGGCTTGTGGAAATCGCCCGACGGAGGAGCATCTTGGGGGCTTTTCCCTCTCATGAGAGACTCGGACGCAACGAGTGGTCGCAGCTTCTATGAGCCCACCGTCTACAGCGCATTGGCCTACGAAGGCTTGTGGGTAGGTGGCATTGAAGGGGTGGCGCGCTCACGGGATATGGGGAATACCTGGCGGCTCTATCAGGCGGCGCTTCCGCTGACAGATGCGGCAAGACCTGCGGACACCTATGCCTATCCCAATCCCTTCTCGCCGACGAGATTTGCCGTTGTGCGTTTTCGATACCATAATTCATCGCCGGGAGAAGTGAGCGTCTCGATTTTCGACTTTTCGATGACGAAGGTCACCGACGCGGTGGGTGGAGTGTTTCGGCAGGCCGGCGAGCTTTACGAAGTCTGGGACGGACGCAAGAATGGCGACATCGTGGCCAACGGCACCTACTTCTATCGCATCAAAAGACCGGGGGGCGAAGTGTGGGGGAAGCTTGTGATTTTGGATTAGGATACCGTTTCATTGAGCGAGAAGAGCGTGCAATTCTCTCTACCGACAGAACGCTGGGAACAGAAATTCTCTGAAGCGCAACCGCTTTACACCGAGCGCGAGGCGATGGCGGAAGCACGCCGATGTCTATACTGTTTTGATGCGCCGTGCACAAAGGCATGCCCGACGGCGATTGACATTCCCACATTCATTCGCAAAATCGCCGAAGGGAATTTGCGCGGAGCGGCAAAGACGGTTCTCTCGGCAAACATTTTTGGCTATTCTTGCGGACGCGTCTGTCCCGACAAAGTGCTTTGCGCGGGAAGCTGTGTTCTGAAAGACTTTCCGAAGCCGCCCATCGAAATTGCCCGTCTCCATCGCTATTCCACCGAGAGATTCTTGCGCGAAGACCGACAGTTCTTCTCCCCCGCTCCGGCGACGGGAAAGAGGATTGCTCTTGTTGGAGCCGGACCTGCTTCGCTGTCTTGCGCGCACGAGCTCCGACTCTTGGGACATGAGGCTGTCATTTTCGAGAAAAGCACATTTCCCGGAGGATTGAATACAACCGGTATCGCGCCTTACAAGATGCAGGCGGACGACGCTCTTCTCGAAACAGAGTATGTTTCTCAACTCGGAATTGAGGTCCGAACGAACATAGAAATTGCGAGCGATATCACAGCGGACAAACTGCTGAAAGACTATGACGCGATCTTCCTCGGCTTCGGCATGGGCGAAGACACCAAGCTCAAGGTGCCCGGCGAAGATGGTCCAGGGGTGTTTGGCTCGCTGGCGTGGATTGAGCAAATGAAAACGACATCCAAATCCGCGTTCGAGACCAATGTGAAGCGTACGCTCGTCGTGGGAGGTGGAAATACGGCGTTGGATGCGGCGAGGGAACTCTTGCAGCTCGGCATTCCTGAAGTGACGATGGTATACCGCCGGACGGCCCAAGTAATGCCTGGGTTCCGGCACGAATTGGACGCGGCGAGATTGGAAGGCCTGCGTTTGGTCGAACGCGCCGTCATTACGGAAATCGTTCGAGAGGGCAAGCGTTTGAAAGGAGCGCGCGTGCGTATCGCCGATGAAGAAGTTTTCATGTCGGCGGATTTGATCCTCATCGCCATTGGGCAGAGAGCACACGCCGAGCTCGTGGCAAAATTTTCGGGCGTTGAGTTGAATCGAGCCGGTGAGATTGTAACAAATCCTCAGACATGCCAAACGGGCAACAAACGAATCTATGCGGGCGGGGACACGACACCCGGGATGAAGCTTGTCGTTCGAGCGGTGGCGGATGGAAAGCGAGCGGCAAAGGCCATTCATCAAGACCTGATGCAGAATGCGAAGGGAGCAAAATGATGGTTGATCTCTCGGTCAGTTTGGCTGGAATTAAGTCGCCGAATCCGTTTTGGCTGGCATCGGGGCCGCCGACGAATTCGGGCGAGCAGGTGATGCGAGCATTTGACCTCGGGTGGGGAGGCGCCGTGTGGAAAACGATAGGCGATCCGATTGTCAATGTATCGAGTCGCCTGGGTGCCGTGGATGCGGGCGATTTTCGTATGGCGGGCTTGAACAATATCGAGCTTATCACCGACCGACCTCTGACCGAGAACCTTCGAGAAATCGCGGAGGTGAAACGGCGATTTCCTGACCGCGCCGTCGTCGTTTCGCTCATGGTGGAATCGAAGGAAGATTGGCGCGAGATTATCCGGCGCACGGAAGAGACGGGTTGCGACGGACTTGAACTCAATTTCGGTTGCCCGCATGGGATGTGCGAGCGCGGAATGGGTTCGGCCGTCGGTCAAGAACCCAAAATCATTCGCGAAATTACGGCATGGGCACGAGAATTCGCGAAGAAACCTGTCATCGTGAAATTGACTCCCAATATAACCGATATTAATGAACCGGGGCGAGCGGCGGTTGAGGGTGGCGCGCAAGCTCTCTCACTCATTAACACGATTAAGAGCCTTACTGGCGTTGACCTCGACAGATTTGTGCCATATCCCGTGGTCGGTAGTGGATCGACATCAGGCGGATTCTGCGGCCCGGCGGTGAAACCGGTTGCGCTCCACATGGTCGGCGCGCTGGCGAAAGACCCGCATATTGGCGTTCCGATCTCAGCGATTGGCGGCATTTCGACTTGGCGTGATGCGGCGGAGTTCATGGCATTGGGCGTGACGACGGTGCAGATTTGCACGGCGGTCATGCACTACGGCTATCGTATCATCGAAGGGCTCACGGATGGACTGACGAATTATCTTGAAGACCATCACATGAAATCGGTGCGCGAGTTGATTGGCCGGGCGGTGCCCGCACTTGTGGATTGGGGCGAGCTCGATTTGAATTATCGCGTCGTTGCGGACATCAATTTGGAGACTTGTATCGGTTGCCAGCTTTGCGTCGTTGCCTGTCAGGATGGCGCGCATCAGTGCATCTATGTTCCGGGAACCGAAGTCAAACCGGGCCATATGGCGCCGCGAGCCGCTGAAGCCGCTGAGAAATTGGCTGCGAATTCGACCTATCGCGTGCCGTGGGTGGACGAAACGGACTGCATCGGCTGCAATTTGTGCGCTCTGGTTTGTCCGGTGCCGGATTGCATCACGATGAAATCGCTCGAAACGGGATTGCCTTTTGAGAGTTGGAATGAGCGCATCCGAAAGGGAACGGCGTTTGTGCCGGGTGGATTGCACGATTCTCGGGCTTCGTGAACACATAGAAGCGATTCCCAAAAGGAACATCATGAACAGAAAAAAACTCGCCGTCGCGTGGACGATTCTTTTCCTATGCGCTCCGCTGCTCTATGGCGGCACGAACGGTGGAATGGCCGGTGCGTTTGGTCGCATGGGGGCGGGGGCGCGCGCGAAATCTTTGGGCGATGCCTATACTGGCTTCGCTGACGGCCCGTGGGCGATCTACTACAATCCGGGGGCTCTTCCCTTTCTCGAAAAACGAGAATTCTCGTCGGCGATTTCGATTCTGGCGCTGGATCGAAGCCTGCATTTTCTCTCCTTTGCGACACCGCTTCACCCGAAAACGGGAAAAGTCCGCACGGATGCCGGATTCGGCATCGGCTGGCTGCACGCGGGCATCGGAGATATTGACAGCCGCGGCTTTGACGGCGAACCACTGGATAGGATGAACCAATCGTCGAATCTTTTCTTCTTCTCGTTTGCCAACCGTTTTCATCCGAAAGTCGGCGTGGGAATCACGGCAAAAGTCGCCTATGAGACCTTTGGCGAAATCGGCGAAGGCGGGACTTCTATTGACGGTCAGGGATTTGGCCTCGATTTTGGCGTACACTCGCGGCCGATAGAGAATCTCTTCGTTGGCGCGCAAGTGAAAGATATCGCCCTGAAAACGACATGGAACACGACCGGCTATTGGACACAAGGCACGACGAAATCGGACAAGTGGCCGGTGCAATACCGCCTTGGAGCGGCATACCGGCCTCTGAACGGTCTTCTTGCGTCGGCTGATATCGAAGGCTCGAGCGAAGGAGATTGGCGCCCTCACATCGGCGCGGAATTCATGGAACAACTGACCCCTCGACAGACCTTCGCACTGCGAGCAGGCTTGAGCAACGAAGATATCGCCTTCGGATTCGGACTCTACTTTGCGTTTTGGCGCGTCTTGTCCAAGGTGGACTTCGCCTATGTCGTCGAGTCCATCGCCCCCGAGGACACGCAAGTGCTTTCGTGGAGCGTGGAGTTTTAGGACCTATGTCATTCGCGGTGCTGGTTACATGCGGCCGACGCTCAGATCATAAACAGAACAGGGGAATGTCATGAAAGAACTCATCAAGCAGATTGAGATTGTTCGGTCCAGGCTCGACAGTTGGCGGCGGCTTTCCATGAAGGAAGCACAAACACGAGCAACAATCATAGACCCAATTCTGGAGGCCTTGGGTTGGGATGTGCGCGACCCAGATGAGGTTGAACTGGAGCATCAGACTGTGGACGGCAAAGCTGTAGACTACGGGCTCAAGATTAACCGAAAGCCAGTCTTGCTAATAGAGGCCAAACCACTGAATGATGCTTTGGATGATGTAAAAGCTATCACGCAGATTGTTGGGTACGCCGCCAATGCTGGAATCGCATCGTGCATCCTCGCAAACGGCGTAAAGTGGCGAGTGTATCGGAGCATGGAAAAATGCGCTGCGCCAGACAAGCTCATGTTCGAGGTTTCCCTGGATCCAAGAGAGTCCGAAGGATTGTCGGCTCAGCAACTCGCTGAACAGATGTGGCGCTTCTCGCGCGAAGAGATGGCGAAAGGGACGCTTGATGCAATGGGTGAGCAGATATTCGTAGACGGCAATGTTCGCAAAGCGCTGGATGAAATATTGCAGAATCCCCCGCGATTGCTTCTAAAAGCAATAAAGGAGGCTGCAAATGATGAAAGCCTAACTCCTCTGAAGATCAAAGAAAGTCTCGCGCGGATCTGGACAAGGAGCACTGGAGAACCTCTCCGCCAACTGCCGGCCAGCGCAGAAAGTCTCGATCAAAGGAGGAGCGAAGCAGCAACGAAAGCGAAGAAGATAGGGAAAGGGAAAAGAAAGAAAGGTATTGAATATAATGAGTCAATACATATCGCTGGAAGGCCAAGAGAGGTCATCGAACTCTATCGGGCAATCGAACGCTTCTGTTATTCTCTTTCGCCAGACGCTGTCGAAAAGCAATGTCTAAGGCGGTATGTCAACTTCCTTCGAAGGAAGGAAATTTTCTGCAGTATGGTTGTTTGGAAAAACAAACTTGGGATTTACCTCAAGCTGAGGTATAGCCGCCTTGCGAAACCGCCCCATTTCGCACGAGATGTCTCAGATGTTGGACATTGGGGAATCGGCGATGTTGAACTGTCCATCAACAGCCTTTCGCAAGTGGAAGAAGCCAAAGAATTGATTCGCCGTTCCTTTGAATCCATAGCATAGTTGGTAATTTGGTGTCGGCTGCGAGCGGCCGACACCGCGCGAATTCCGGCCGGGCCCGTGAATCTGTCTCGGCGGAAGTCTGCGACAGACAGCCGATCCGCAATCCACATCAAAACGGGCCCTACCTCCTCAGCATATCCGCCACATCTGACTGCGTTCGCAGTCTAAATAATTCTTTCCTCAAGTCATCTTTTTCTTGACATTCTGGGCGACTTGCCATATATTGAAACAGTCTCTGGGAAACCGGGGAACGAGCAGTTTTCAGAGCGCAAGTGACCCATCCCGGCACCTGAAATACAGGATAATCGGCGGCGGCAGGTATGTCCAGCACGTATGTGAAGTTAGGCAGGGGTATTTTCACAATCCACCAAATGATTGGGAGGTTTGCCATGTGCAGAAAAGTCTTCCTCATCGCAGCGGCCCTTGGAATCGGTTTCTTGCTTGTCGCGTCAGCAGGGCCGCTACCCAACTCCAAAGCTCACCTCTTTGACGGCGAACAAGCGATTCGGCTGCCGTATCGAGGAAGCTCGCATCTGGATGAAAATGACATCCAATATCGCTATGTCAAGACCACAGACTACGGCCATACCTGGTCTGAGATCCGTCAAGCCGGAGACTTGTCCGATCTTGCAGCGTGGAACGGCGAAATGTACAACTTCGGGTCACTTTGCGATGACCAGAACAACCTGCATTTCATGGGCGTACTTAATGGCTTTGCCAATGCCGCCAATAACGGAGTCTATGATGTCCATACAACCGATGGCGGCACGACATGGGTGAGGTCTTTGATAGCCGCCCAAGGGAGCAACACCTACGAGTGGGCGAGCGCGGCAAAGGACCCGTCAGGCAATCTCTATTGCCTCATTTGGGGAACGAACGCCAGCAACCAGACCACTTTCTGGGCTTCCAAGTCCACCAATCACGGCTCAACTTGGAGCACGCCGGTCGTGGTTGCCACAGAGCCAACCATCCATTACACGGCGGAATATCCGCATTTGGCCGAGAATGCCAGCGCCAACTATTTCTTCTTCATCTTCCAGGATGCAAATCAGCACTTCAACCAGTACTGTGGTCGCTTTCCCACCTCTATGGCCGGTCCCGTTCAAATCGTAAACCTGAACGCCTATTCCGGAACTGAGTACAGCTACTATATTGGTGCCTGCGGACCGATTGATTATGACCCAACCAACAACGCTCTCTATCTCTGCTTCCGCAACCAGAATGTTTCCGGAACCGCTGTTTACTATTCCGGCGATGAAGGCGTGACTTTCAGTGGAGCCACGATTTCGGGTGCCCAGCGCTATCCGTCAATGGCCTTGAATCCCTACAGCCAAACCCCATGGGTTTTCTCTAATTTCGGCGTACCCGCATCGGGCACCTATCACAAGAACTGGTACGCCTATGACGAACTGGGATTTAACGGCGGTGCGTGGACCAGCCAAATCCCGCACGATTCGCTTCTCTATGATGGCACTCGGGAGCTGCTCTATGTCCACCAAGGCTATTTTGCCGATGCCAACAATGTCATCAATATGTGCAATGTCTGGGGACAGTTCACGCCCGAGGCACTGTGGGTGAACTACTCGACGAATGGAGGCACGACTTGGCATGGCGGCTGGAAGGTCTGGGATGTTTTTGACGACGGCTTGGTCGCAGGCTTCATTGAGCAGTGTCAATTGGATGGAGGAACAAATGGAGTGGCCTACATTACTTTCTGCGCAAGGTACGGCCAAACAGATTTTGACGGTCCCGTCATAAGCAATCAGATGTTGGTCACGCCCGCCACCGAATTGCCTCCCTATGTGGTCAGTGCCGACTATTGGGACGCAACCGGTGTTGATTACGAAAGCGGCTACATTTGGGTGAACTGGATCTGCTACTCGCACGGCGCCGAATGGAACTGGGCCAATCCAGATGACTATGAATGGAGCGATCCGGAGACCTTTTCGGGGACTTACTTCTTCACGATTCCAGCCACCCATTATGATGGTGATTCGGTCTCTGATGGTGATACAATTTGGTTCTATTGTGATGGCTATGATGTCCTCGGAAATTACTCCTTCCATCCGTTGCAGTATGTGATCGCCGGGCATGAATGGGGGCCACAGTATCCGAATGCGGGCTATGTGACCTTGATCTCGCCGCCGGGGCCGCCGGATTGGGGCTACCGCTTGAACTGGGTCAGCGGCGCCATAACGCGCCTTATCTTCACCAACTTCTGCTCCGGCACGATAGGCGCGGTGGGCGGAAATGCCGAAATTATGGGATGGACGGTGTCAAACTACGCGGATTCGATTGTCTTTGCGGCCGGTGCACCTCTCACCTCCGGAACCCTTGACACCTTCTGGCTCTCGCACCCTTATTGCAGCGATGTCGTCGCTTGGACAGCCGGCGACAGCTCGGGAACGGTAGAAGGACCTTTGCCGGTCGAACTCACCACCTTCGAAGCTCTCGGCGGTGACGGACAAGTGACACTTCACTGGCGGACGGAAAGCGAACTCGACAACGATCACTTTGTTCTCTACAAACGCAAAGCTGGCGACGAGACCTTCGGCGTCCTCACACAAGTCTCCGGCCGTGGAACGACCACGGAGCCGCACGATTATGAATTCGTGGACCGCTGGGTGCAGAACGGCATCACCTACGAATACCGGATTTCGGATGTGGACATGACGGGTCGGGAGACGGTTCATGAGCAGATTGCTTCGGCCACGCCCACGCAACATGCGATCCCGCACGAGTTTGCCCTATATCCAAACTGGCCCAATCCTTTCAACCCGACGACCACGATTCGCTATGATGTGAAAGAAACAGGACTGGTTACTTTGAAGGTCTTCGATTTGCTTGGCCGCAAAGTGGCAACGCTCGTGAATGATGAGATTTCGGCTGGCTCGCATGCGGTTATTTGGGACGCGGATGACTCGCCTTCGGGTGTTTATCTCTGCCGGATGGAAGCGAAGGGATTCGCACAGACGCGCAAGCTTCTACTGGTGAAATAATTCCGGGCGAATCGGGGAGATTCGCCGCGGCGAACACAATAGGGTCGGCTGCACGCCGCCGACCCTTCCGCTTGTTGACACAGTCCTCGCGTTTTGCGGGGACTTTTATTATACTAGGGCAGGGGGGCCGTGGGCGGTTTTGATGAGGTCAGGATGCTGAGGAAGCAGGGCGGCAAAGCGACGGAACTGGAGTTCGTGTCGATAGATGAGCTGGTTCCGGGGGGTCATTTACTTCGCAAGGTGGAGCAGGCGGTGGATTTTTCGTTCATCCGCGAC
>JAZDIW010000237.1:0-2778 GCA_043804575.1 bacterium | reverse complement strand
GAAATGTTCAATTCCATTTTTCAACAGCTCCCGATGCCCCTTATAAATCTTCCCCTGGCCAACCATCGACAGCAACGTGGGTCCGCGCCTTTTCACTTCTATCTCAACCTCATCGAGCATTTGGTCCAGTTCCCACCCATTGGTCACGTAGCTGACCATGGTGCGGATGCGGGCAGCCCCAAGAGAAATAAATGGGAACCACTGCTGCCGCAGGAACTCTGCAAATTGCTTATCGTCGATTCTTAGGCGCTCTTGAAAAGCAAGATGCGACCATATCTGACCTAGCAGGACCTCGACATCATAGTCCCTAGGCCCCGGGAACTCCGGCATCAGCGGTCGATAATCGAAAAATACACCCTTCCGCCATCCGGCGGAGAGAATAATCACGATTCCCGCGTCAGGTGGTACGATAATGTCCTTGGGAGTCAATTTGATGACATCCGCAATATCATCTGTGAAAACTGGATCATCCTTCTTGATGGCATCCTTCTTGCTCTGCATTTGTCCCACAAAGGCCACTTCATTCACATAGACCGTCGCGGTACAGTCTTTCCGGATGATGGCCAACAGGTGGTCGATTTGACTTTCTTTGATGCCGGAATTTTTGGGCAGCCGCGTGAGAAGTCCTTCGCTAATGCCTTCAAGAAATTGAATAAGCCTGTCCCCATCTTGCGATGAAGCGAATCCTGCGCTCTGCACTTTGACAGTGGTCGAACCCTTGGGTGCTGATTCAGCCACATAACCCGCAGGCAGCTTATCGAACTTGATTTCGTAGGGCATACAGCCTCCCCTATTCCCCGCTCACTGCAAAAACATCTCCCAAAAACCTCAACGACATCTTCTGATACAAATCCCCCGGCAACCCCGCCCTCGGCATCCCCGACACATCACACCCCGCCCGCGCAAACTCCCGCCCCAAAACCTCAAAACTATCCCGCAGCCTCGAGCTCTTCATATAATCCGACTCACCGCTCTCCGCCAGCTCATCCACCGCCCGCCACCCCGCTGACAGCGCCGCAAAGATCGCCACCCAATCCAACCACCGAGGCGCGCCGCCCGCCTCATAATCCGCCGCAGCCAAAAACTCCCACCACTTCTTCTGGAACAAGTAATACTCCAGCCTCTTGCCCTTGTACCGCGTCAAAACCAACCCCGACCGAGAAAGCTCCTGCAAAGCCTGCTGCATGCTCAGCCAATAAAGCCCCACCGACTCCGCGATATCCCTCGGCCCACCCCCCTCATGCGTCAGAAGGTAAAGGATAGCCTCAGACTTCGCCCCTGAGCCAAAAAGCGGCCGCAGCAAAAACCGCAGATTCGCCCGCCCATTGACCGGCACAGCCTTCGCCTCTTTCAGCCCCCCCACTCTCGGCCGGTCCACATGGAAAAGCGCGAAGCTCGCATCGCGCCTATCACCGCCCGAACGCGGATGCGGTTTCCCCGACTTCTCTCTAAAAAGGATGTCCGCGCTATCCTTGCTCGCCTTCAAAGCGCACATCGTCCCGCACTGCTCTAGGATGCTCCGCCACTTCCTCTCGTGCTCTTTCTTCTTATCCGCCGACCACTGCAGAGCCCCCCCGACAACCCGGGCCGCTGCCACACCTTGCTTGGCCACCAGGTTCTTCATCCGAGCGGTATCCAACCGATCGCCGTTCACAACCAGCCAAGCCAGGATCTCGTCAAAAAGCCTCGGCTCGTACCGAGCCATTTCTAAGGAGAAAACGAGGAGCGCCTCCGGGTCGATCACCCACTCATCCTCGGAGCCCGACTCGCCCAGCACGCCCAAAGACGACCACTGCCGCCACAAAAAACTCAGCAGCCGCACAAGGAGCGCTTGCCTGAATTCGGTCGGTGCGCCGATCCTCACTTCGTCCATAGCAAAGACGACAGCGAGATCGGCACGATCCGCGGGTCAAGCACAGTCACGTCATCGTCCAAGGTCACGAGCAGCCCCAAAGGCGCGTTGTAAACTGATTTCTCCAAGAACGCTCGCAGACCCACCGTGTCATCGTGGGGATCTATGTGCTTGCGATATTTCACTTCAACCGGAATCCGCTTGGTCCCCACCGTCAACACGAAATCCACCTCAGGCTCGGCGGCGCGCGCAGGGAAATACGCGACATCGAGGTTCGGAATCGAGGCCAAGAAGTAACCAAGCGCGCTTTCTGCCAAATGCCCCGCCAAGTCCGAAAGATGAGAATCCTTAGCAAGGCCGATTGGGTCCAAAGGCACGATCTCTTGCAGCCAACTGGCTCGCAGGGCATGATCGCAAAGGCAGACCTTTGGCGGCGATTTCTGCCTCTTCAAGCGAAGTTCCAACGGCCGGATAAGACGCATCAAGAGCGTTCCGTCCAAGAATCGCAGGTAATTCAGGATCCTGTTCCAGCCGATGTTAGCAGACAGCGCCTGGTGTATCTCCGGGACGAAAACTCTTTGTCCTGGCGCCTGCCCCGCATAGCGGCAGCACAAGCGGAATACCTCCTCCAAGAGTTTCTCATCCCGCTTTTGTCCCCTCGCCCCCATGCGAAGATCATGCTGGATGGCCCGCTTGATGACGGTTTCGTTCAGATAGTCGGCGACCTCCGGCCAGGGAGTAGCCGCTTTGTCATGGGCGACAGGATATGCGCCTCTTTCCGAGAAGGCCGCAAACGATTGCGTCCGGATACCCGCCTCTTGCTTCGCCCGCTCCTTGGCTTGCATCCAGAAATCAATATGGACAATCTTATCGAGCCCATTTTCACCCCACGTCGGGCTTGTTGCATGACCGAACCGCAGTTCGGC
>JAZDIW010000236.1:0-5797 GCA_043804575.1 bacterium | reverse complement strand
GCTGGAATTCGTCTGCCTTGTCGGTGACGCCAATGGGAGCTATATCATTCCGGCCTATTCCCAATCCGGAGGTGTGGGCGATTGGAACTACACGCGCCTGGATGGCACCGACCTCCTGCCGGATGTAGCGATGGGGCGCTTGTGCTACAACAGCACCGGAGAATTGGATGTGATCTTGAATAAGACCTTCTACTACGAGCGGGAGCCCGCCCCGGCTGCCGGAGGCACGACCAATCCCAACTGGTACAGAGGAGCAGGGCTTTGCGTAGGTAGTGGCGCATATATCTCGGGCGTCTATACGATGCGGTGGATTCGTGAAAGACTGCTGGAGAATGGATAAACCAGTTCGAGCATTGACACTCTTTACTATATCTACGGATCTGTCGGCCATTCACAAATCAATGCTCAGATTAACAGCGGTATTTCCCTCTGGTGCTATCGCGGATGGTTGGGGATGAGTAGTTATGATCCCAGCGCTTCGAACAACGGCCGACGCCTTCCCTTTGCAACCGCGATCACCTGCGGCACCAATGACTTTGATGGCTCCGATGTATGTGAGACTTTCCTAAAAACCGGATCCATTTCCACTCCCAAGGGATGTATCGGCATCATTGGGATGAGTTCGAGTAATACCCATACCAAATATAACAACATCATCACCGGCGGAGCCATCCAAGGTCTGATGCGAGAAAGCATTTTCAACAGCGGAGCTGTTCTGAATCGTTCGCGACTTGAGCTTTATCGCAACTATCCGACCGATTCAGCGACCGTTGCGAACTTCTGCCATTACGCGACGCTCTTGGGGGATCCTGCGGTGAACCTCTTCACCGGAACGCCGGATACGCTCTATGTGAACAATCCAAGTTCGCTCCCTGTGGGCACGAATACGCTGACTCTCAGCGTAAGGAACGAGCACGGTCAAGCGGTCGAAGAGGCCTATGTCTGTTTGGCCACCGGCCGGGGAGTGCTCGCGGGAAACTGGACGGATACCTATGGGCAGGTGACTTTCAATTTCACCACGACTTCTGCCGAGAGCCTCTTTGTGACAGCGAGCAAGCATAATTGCCGCCCGGCGATTAACTACACGCTCATAACAACGAGTACCCGTTTTGTGTCGCCCCCTTCCTTGAACTTTGTCCTCGATGACGACAACAACGGCGAAAGCTCCGGAAACGGAGATGGACTGGCCAATCCGGGGGAGACGATTGAACTGGCCGTCCCTCTAAAAAACTGGGGAACTTCGACTGCCATGGGCGTCTCGGCGGTGCTCAGCGTAACAGACCCCTTTATTGCCACGATAGGGGACAACTATGAATTCTATGGAGATATCGTATCAGGCCAAACAGTGCTGCCGGCAGATGACTTTGGATTCACCGTCGCATCCTATGCCCCGGACGGCCATGTGGTTCAGTTTACTCTAACTGTGACAGATAATGTCCCCAATACTTGGGTGAGTGCCGTTCCCATCTCTCTCTCCAACGGCAATCTGGAATTTTTCCGATACAGTTTGACGGGGGTCGGAGATGGAATTCTGGATCCGGGGGAAAGCTGCCAGATGTGGCTTCGCCTCGCGAACATCGGAACGCGTTCCACTGCCGACGCCATCGTCGGCTATTTGCGCACCACGGATCCGGCTCTTACTATAACAGACAGTGTTGGCACTTTCACGGCGTCCAATCCCGGAGGCGACTGCAACAATGAATTGGATCCCTTCGGCGTTTCCGCGACGATCTGTACCGTGCCGGGTGACCGAATTCCCATGACGATCATCTTCCCGCTCACCTACGGTTTTGCCGATACGATTCCTTTCATCCTCAACATCGGCACCGTGGCTTCCACCACGCCCACCCCGCCCGATTCCTACGGCTACCGGGCATTCGACAACACGGATGTGACCTATGGCAAACGCCCGACCTATAGCTGGGTGGAGATTGATGACCGATATGGTGGAGCGGGAACGCCACTCAGTATTATTGACAACGCCGACGAAGATGATGAAACCGTCGTGGTCAATTTGCCTTTCACCTTCAAATACTATGGGCAAAACTTCACACAGATCAGTGTCTGCTCAAATGGGTGGCTGGCCATGGGAGCCAATCAGGCTGTTCATGAGACTTTTCGCAACTGGACGATCCCCGGCGCTCTCGGGCCGTCGGCCATGATAGCGCCATTCTGGGATGACCTGCGAGTGACCTACACCGGCTCCGGAGGCCGTGTGTACACCTATCATGACGCCGCCAATCATCGTTTCATCATCCAATGGAGCCGTGTCCAAAAATACGGAGGGTCCAACCCCATTGAGACTTTCCAATGCATCCTCTATCAGCCCGGTTATCCGGCCACCCCAACGGGCGATGGGGAGATTCTCTTCCAATACAATACCTGCGTCAATACTTATGATGTCTCGACATCGAATGACTTCGCAACGGCGGGCATCGAGAATCTCACGGAAACGGATGGGGTCCTTTTCAACTATTTCAATATTCCTGCTCCCGGAGCCACCTCGTTAACCAGCGGACGCGCCATTCTCTTCACAACGCAAAGAGTTCCGCCAACGACTCCAAAGACTCCCACGAATTTGACCTCGGTTCTTTCAGGCAATGACATCCGACTGCGCTGGAATGCGGTTAGGGAAGATATCCTGAATCAACCCATCACCGTCAGCCAATACAAGATCTATCGGGACACCACACCCTACTTCGCCCCGGGCGGAGGCAACTACTTGGGCGCGGCGTCGGACACAACCTACCTCGATGTGGGCGCGGTTTCCGGCAGCAATTGCTTCTATGTCGTTCAGGCCTACACCGGAGCGCTGTCTCGCGATGGTGACTCCACCGGGGAACCGGCGACAAGTTCCCCTTCCGCCATTTCGCCCACTTTGAAGCGAGAGCGCTGACCGACCAAGACGATATCGTTGAGATAGATAAGCCCCGGCTCTGCAAAGGAGTCGGGGCTTGGCTTTGTGACCATCTCGAGCAAATCACGCGGTGCAAAAAAAAAGCCGCCACGGAAAATCCGGGCGGCCTTACAAGAGAAATCAGACCTGCCTCTTCGTTAGCGCACTTCCTTGTGAAGGGTGTGCCGCTTCAGGAAGGGGTTGTATTTCTTAAGCTCCAGGCGTTCCGGGTGTGTTCGCCGATTCTTCGTGGTGGCGTAGCGTGACGGTGGCACTCCTTGCTTCTCCGCCTCCGTGCACTCCAGAAGAATCTTGATTCGTCCTTCTTTCGCTTTCTTGGCCATGACAGCAGTCTCCTATGATTTCGGCCGCAGATTGGAGGGCAAGCCGGTGCGCGAAATCGTCTTGATCGCACGCGTACTCAGCTTCACCCGCACCCA
Organism: bacterium; assembly: GCA_043804575.1. GTDB lineage: Bacteria > Electryoneota > RPQS01 > RPQS01 > DYHQ01 > JAZDIW01. The sequence continues at coordinate 2,461 of JAZDIW010000236.1, read as the reverse complement.
CCGGCCGCTAAGAGGATCAAAAATGCGCTTCGTATGAAGATTGGGCATCTGCCACTTCCGCGTTCGATTGTTGGCGTGGGAGACATGGTTGGCCCGGTTGCGCCGCTTGCCTAAAACCGTACATCGTCTTGCCATATTGTTCTCTCGAAATTCCTCTCTATGTTGGAGTCCACTTGCGCTCAGTAACTGTCCGTGTCCGTTACGAAGGGCAACATGGCCAAATGTCGCGCTCGTTTGATGGCCTGCGCGACCCGACGCTGTTGGGCTGTGCTGAGGCGCGTGATGCGCTTCGGCAACACCTTCCCCTGAGGACTCATGAAGCGCTGCAGAAGCTTCACATCCTTATAATCCACATGGTCAATCGCATGTTCATCCAGGTAGGACGGCTTGCGTTGAAAGGTACCCGATTTCAGGCGCATGGAAATGATGTCCCTTTTCGAAATAGTGGGCGGATTTTCAAACCATAAATATACCAAATTTTTCCCCCAGAGTCAATAGCCCCCGCTCCTCTCCAACCTCCCCTCCCGCTCTTTATACAAGGCTATAGCAAGGGGGGTGCCAAACCCGCGGCTTGTGAAAATCTTCCCAAAGCTCTTTCTAACATTATTGCCCCTCTCAATTTCGAGCCATTCGGTTTAACCTCCTAATTATCAATTTATTAAACTCAAGCCCTTGATTTCCAAAAGAATGAGAAGCCTGAAAAAAGGTGGATTTCCACTTGACTATCTCACAGCTACATCTTATATTAGTGCGCCCCTATATCTTGTAGCCTTTCCTGACTCTCCCCCACCCGTCGTGGCTCCGTCTTGGGGCTTCAAGATTGGCGTAAGTTGAATGTCCTGCAGTTTGCAGGCCCTCTTTCATTCAATACTTTTCCTTTCCGCACAAATGAGCCTTGATTGCCAGGCCCGGCCGAGTCCCGGGCCAAATGCCGAGTCTCTTATCATCCATTCACAAAAAAGAGTCCTCTTCAACTCCCGAGGTGACCACCGTGCTTTTTGAGCGCCGCTTTACAAAAGAAACCAAGGATCTTTTCGATGACATCCCTTTTGTCTCCTGGAGGTCGAAGATAACCGACCTCGACGGGACCGTCATCTTTGAGGCCCGCGATATTCTGGCGCCGGATTTCTGGTCTCAGGTCGCTGTGGATATTCTGGCGCAGAAATACTTTCGCAAAGCGGGCGTTCCAGCCGTGACCAAGGCTGTCTTCGAGGAGGGCGTTCCGGATTGGCTGCAGCGCCGAGAGCCGGATGAAAGGGCGCTGGCCAGACTTCCGGAGAAGAAACGCACGATCAGCGAACAAGATGCTCGGCAGGTCTTCCGCAGGCTCGCCGGATGCTGGACCTATTGGGCTTGGAAACACAACTACTTCGATGATGAGAAAAGCGCCCGAGCCTTTTTCGATGAACTCTGCTACATGCTTGCCATGCAAATGGCGGCACCCAACAGCCCGCAATGGTTCAACACCGGCCTTTATTGGGCTTACGGCACCAAGGGCCGCGCCCAAGGCCACTACTACTGCGATCCCGAGACGGGCGAAGTCCTCGAATCCTCGAGCGCCTATGAACATCCGCAACCGCATGCTTGCTTCATTCAATCTATCAGCGATAATTTGGTCAATTCGGGCGGCATCATGGATCTCTGGGTGCGTGAGGCGCGGCTGTTCAAATATGGTTCCGGAACCGGAACAAATTTTTCCAAAGTGCGCGCGGAAGGAGAATCCCTCTCGGGTGGCGGAAAATCCTCGGGGCTCATGAGCTTCCTGAAAATCGGTGATCGAGCGGCAGGTGCCATTAAGTCCGGCGGAACGACTCGCCGCGCCGCCAAAATGGTTACCGTGGACATTGACCACCCGGATATCGAACAGTACATCAATTGGAAAGTCATCGAGGAGCGAAAAGTCGCCGCACTGGTGGCGGGATCGAGAATTTGCGAGAGACACCTGAAAGCCATCCTGACAGCCTGCCGGCCCGACCAGACACCGCCAAATAGTGACCGCTTTGACCCGCGCCGCAACCCTCGCCTTGCCGAAGCCATCCGCTCGGCTCGTGCGGCTTTCGTTCCCGAAGTGTATATCCATCGTACAGTACAACTCGCCCGCCAAGGTTTCACTGCTTTGGAATTTGAAACCTACAACACCGATTGGGACTCGCAAGCCTACATGACGGTCTCCGGACAAAATTCGAACAACTCCGTGCGCGTCTCGAATGCGTTCCTCGAAGCCGTCGAGAGAGGGAGGACATGGAATCTCATACGAAGAACAGATGGAGAAATCTACAAAGCTGTCCCAGCGCAGGACCTGTGGAATCAGATTGCCGGTGCTGCATGGGCCTGCGCCGACCCGGGCCTCCAGTTCGACACGACCGTCAACGAATGGCACACCTGTTCCAATGATGGTCGCATCAATGCCTCGAATCCCTGCTCCGAATACATGTTCTTGGATGATACGGCGTGCAATTTG
>JAZDIW010000235.1:0-4347 GCA_043804575.1 bacterium | reverse complement strand
GTCGCGGCCAATCGCGCGTGCTATGCGGCGGATTATACGGGTCATGTGCTGTTGCATACTTTTTTTGAGCAATGCATCAAGCAGCGAGTCCGTTTCTATAGCGAGTTTCAGGCTGTCGGACTCATTGTCGTGGACAATCGTTGTCTGGGACTCGTGGCCTGGGATATTCAAAAAGGCGGCTTTCATGTTTTTCATGCGAAGGCGACGATGTTCGCGACCGGTGGCTATGGACGCGTATTCAAAATCACTTCGAATGCTCATGCCTCCACCGGCGACGGTCTTGCGCTCTGTTTGCGCGCGGGACTTCCGCTGGAGGATATGGAGTTCGTTCAATTTCATCCGACCGGACTGTATAAGCAAGGCATTCTGCTTTCGGAAGGAGCGCGCGGTGAGGGAGCCTATCTTCTGAATGGCGTAAACGAGCGGTTCATGGAGCGATACGCGCCGACGCTCATGGAACTTGCGCCGCGCGACATGGTTTCTCGCTCGATTCAAACCGAGATTCTGGAGGGACGAGGCGCTGGCCCAAAGAAAGACCATGTTTATCTCGATATTCGCCACATCGGTGAGAAGCGTATCGCCGCGGTTATTCCGCAGATTCGCAGCCTCTGTTTGGATTTTGGGGGCGTGGATCCTATCAAGGAGCCGATACCGATTCAAACAACGGCGCACTATTCTATGGGCGGCATTCCGGTGACTTGCGAGGGACGAGTGATCTATGACGAGAAGAATTCGCTCGTCCAGGGGCTGTATGCAGCGGGAGAATGTGCATGCATCTCCGTGCATGGCGCGAACCGGTTGGGTACGAACTCGCTCCTTGACGCTGCCGCGAATGGTCGTCGCACAGGCCGCACGATCGCAAATGACATTGGCAAGCTGAAGCTCTGCGCGTTGCCGGAGAATCCGACGAAAGATGTTCAAGAGCGTATCGGGCGCGTGGCTGGCGGAACGGGCAAGGAGAAAGTCATTCACATTCGGCACGACCTGCGCGATTCGATGGAAGAGAATTGCGGCGTTTTCCGCAGCGGCGAAAAGCTCCAGAAGCAGAAACAGATCCTCAGAGACCTGCTCGAGAGGTATCGCCAGATCAAGATAGATGACCAGTCGAAGGTGTTCAACACGGACATCATGGAAGCTCTGGAGCTCGGCTACATGCTCGAATTCTCGGAGCTAATCGTGGAAGGTGCCCTTCGCCGGACAGAGAGTCGCGGAGCGCACTCGCGGACGGACCATCCGAAGCGTGATGATGTCAATTGGCTGAATCACACGCTGGCCTGGCGCGATGATAGCGGCCAAATCCGCTTTGGCAGCAAATCGGTGGTCATCAAGAATTATCAGCCGATGGAGAGGAAATACTAATATGATGCGCACATTCAAAATCTTCCGCTTCAATCCCGAGAAGGACAAGAAGCCCTATTTCCAAACCTACCAAACGGAATGTCCTCCCGGGTACACGGTGCTCGATGCGCTTTACGACATTAAGGGCATACAAGACGGCACGCTCTCTTATCGCCGTTCCTGTCGCAGTGGCGTGTGCGGTTCCTGCGGGATGAAGATCAATGGCGTCAATCTTCTGGCGTGCAAGACGCAGGTGGAGTCACTGAAGAAAAAGGTGATTCATATTGAGCCGTTGCCGGGATTTCCCGTGATGCGCGACCTCATCGTGGACCTGACTCCTTTCTGGGAAAAGCTCGAACAAATCAAACCCTATCTGATCAATCATACCCCACCTCCGACGGTGGAGCGCTATCAAAGCGCCGAAGATCAATTGAAAATTGAGGAAGCGACTTGGTGCATCTTGTGCAATTGTTGCACTTCTTCCTGTCCGTCGCTGTGGGCGAACAAGGAATACTTGGGGCCAGCCGCGCTTCTGAAAGCCTATCGTTTCGTCTTTGATTCGCGAGATGAAGGTGCCGAGGAACGCTACAAAGTGTTGAATACAAAATCCGGTCTTTGGCGCTGCCACACGATTTTCAACTGCATGGACGCCTGCCCTCAGGAAATCAACATCACGGAGTATATCTCGAAGCTTAAAACGCGAATTGTGTCGGAGAGATATTAGATTAGTCGTCCGCCAAGCCAGGTTCTCAACCTGGCCGGAATCCAAGTCTGATCGCCGCGGCATGCGTCCTGCATGCCCGGCAATGGAGTGAGGCGGGGCAGGTGGGACAACTGCCGCCGCAGGCATTGGAAAATGAAATTCCACACCGAATACCTGACCCTCAACACGCGCCAGCGCCGCGAATACTTGAACATCACGGACAAAGTCGCCGATGCGGTGGCGAAGTCGGGCATCGCTGAAGGCATGGTGCTCGTCTCGGCGATGCACATCACGGCGGGTGTATGGGTGAATGATGCAGAAGACGGCCTGTTGGCGGATATTGACGAGTGGCTCGAGAAACTTGCGCCGCACGCGAATTATCACCATCATCGCACGGGCGAAGACAACGGCGACGCTCATTTGAAATCGCTCCTCGTTCATCACGAGGTGATTCTGCCCATCACAAACGGTGCACTCGACCTCGGCCCTTGGCAGCAAGTCTATTATGCGGAATTCGACGGCCAGCGCCGCAAGCGCGTCATCATCAAGGTGATGGGCGAATGAGAATTGAGACGAGTCAGAATTCTTCTTCGATGAGCGCGAGTCTTCGCGCTCATTTTGCCTTACGGATAACCGAGCAGATATGATAACGCCTGCCACTATTTCGCTCGAAGCATTGCGAGAGCAAGCGAGGCAAATTCGCCGCGATGTGATTCTGATGATCAATCACGCGCGCTCGGGTCACCCGGGCGGGCCGCTTTCTGCAGCGGACTACCTGACAGTTCTTTGGTTCAAATATTTGAGATGTGACCCGCGAAATCCGTTCTGGGAGAGACGCGATCGCTTTATCATGTCGAATGGTCACTGTTCGGCACTGAACTATGCGCTTCTGGCTCACCGCGGCTTCTTCAATCCCGGTTATCTGCTCACATTTCGCACTCTTGACTCGCGCCTCATCGGCCATCCATCGAGAGAGAAGCTGCCCTTCATCGAAGTCTCTACCGGCTCGCTCGGGCAAGGCCTGTCGGTCGCGCATGGCATGGCACTGGGCGCGCGACTGCATGGCTGGGGCGAAGTAACCATCTACTGCAATTGCGGCGACGGCGAGATGCAGGAGGGAGCATGCTGGGAAGCCATCACAAGCGCAGGCCACAGAAGAACTGAAAATCTCGTTTTGATGGTGGACTACAACAATGTCCAGATTGACGGTTTTCTTCCCGAAGTGAAAGATCTTGCGCCTTTGGCGGAAAAGCTGCGAGCCTTCCGTTGGCGTGTGATGGAAGCAGATGGCCATGATTTGGAGCGGATTGATGACGCGTTCGCTCAAGCGAAAGAGCGTACGGGAAAGCCAACGGCGATTCTCTTTCGGACTGTGATGATGAAGGGCTGTCCGAGCTTCGAGAATGATCCCGCATGGCATGGCCGCCCACCTTCAGATGATGAAGCGCGACAGATGCTGCGTGAACTGGGATTTGATGATGATCTGGAAGCCGCTCGCGCAAGCTTAGGAAGTCAAGAATTTTGTCCAACTGTGCCTTTATGAAAGCACCACGCTACAGAGATGTCCTTCCCTCGAAATTCTGGAAGATGGAGCTAACGCGAGAAGGCTACGGGCGCACTTTAGTGGAGTTGGGTCGCGCAAATCCGCGAGTCGTCGTGCTCGACGCGGATTTGTCGCAATCCACGCTAACGAAATATTTTGCCGCCGAATTCCCGAATCGCTTCTTTGAAATGGGAATCTCCGAGCAGGATATGATGAACACAGCGGCGGGACTCTCGCTGATGGGATTTATCCCTTTCCTCTCCAGCTATGCCATCTTTCTGACGAGCCGTTCTCTTGACCAGCTACGCAACACGGTGGACTACACGCGCTGCAATGTTAAGGTTGCGGCGGCTCACGGTGGAATCAGTGTCGGGCGTGATGGGCCGTCGCACCAGAGTATGGAAGACCTCTCTAATACGCTCGTGCTGCCGAATATGACCGTCATTGTGCCTGCCGACAAGCCACAGGCGGAGGCTGTCACGCGCTGGGCTTCGGAATATGTCGGCCCTGTTTATTATCGTCTGGGTCGTGAAAAAGTCCCTACAATCACCGATGGCGACGCGCTTTTTGAGCATGGGAGAGCGCAGGTCGTTGTCGAAGGTGAGGACGGCACGATTGTCGCGTGCGGCCTTATGGTCTCTGAGGCAATCAAAGCCGCCGAACTTCTGGCCGCTGAAGGCATTTTCCCCCGTCTGATTAATATGGCGACTCTGAAGCCACTCGACAGGGCATTGATTGACGCGGCCGCACAGGAAACCGGCGC
>JAZDIW010000234.1:0-3919 GCA_043804575.1 bacterium | reverse complement strand
TCGATCATGCGCGCCAAAGGAAACGGCCGCTCGATGTTTTCCACCAAGCGGCCGTTTGGTCGGGGCGACTGGATTTGAACCAGCGGCTCCCTGAACCCCATTCAGGTGCGCTACCGGACTGCGCCACGCCCCGCGACTTTTTTCTTAGTCTCTATTCGACTCCGTTTCGCTACGGTCTCCCAAATCTCTCCGGACCCTTAAAATCCTGTCTCTTAAGTTAGGAAGATCCTCTTTTACGACCTTCCAAGTTCGCTTCAGGTTCACTCCGAAGTACGCATGAACAAGAATATCCCTCATTCCCGCAATTCTCCTCCATGGGATTTCCGGATATATGTCTCTGACTTCTTGAGGTATGTTCTTTGCCGCTTCCCCCATGATTTCAAGGCGCCTCAAGACAGCGTCCTGTAGCTGTGTATTTTCGTAGAAATCGTCCTCTAAAATTCCTTTCGAATACTGCTCTATCCTCTCTATGCTCTCCAGAATGTCCTCAATGTATATTCTCAGGTCTCTTTTCATAGAATAACCACTTGCTCATCGAGAATCTTCTTTCTAAGAAGTGGTTTGACCATGGCGAATTCCACCAAGTCTACCTTGCTGCCCAATGCTTCTTCGACCTCTAACCTAAGACCTACGAAATCGAGTAGACTTATATCTTTTTCAATCTCGACCAATAGGTCAATATCGCTACCTTCTCTTCTGCTCCCTCGTGCGGATGAGCCGAACAAACTGGCTCTTCGGACTCCGTAGCGCTGCAAAATCGGAAGAATCTTCCGTCTGATTTCGTCAACCTGTGGCGTCATTTTCCATTTTCCTATCCACACAGCCCCCGGCATACCTTCAAGCAAGACAGGTGTGCTACCGGACTGCGCCACGCCCCGTGTTATCGTCTAAAATTGCCAGAATCTCCTGCAAACCCTCCTTCATCACACCTACAAGCTCGCTCGCTGGTTCCTCGAGCTTCTTTTGCGCGAGCTCGGCCTTGGCCCCCGCGATTGTGAACTTCTTATCGTAAAGCAAGGTCTTGATTTGTCGAATAAGATCGAGGTCTTTGTCTTGGTATAGCCGATTCCCCGTCCGTCCTTTGTGGGGACTGAGAGGAGCAAATTCGCTCTCCCAATACCTTAGGACATGTGCCGGAACTCCTGTAATTTCGGCAGTTTCGCTAATCGAATAATAGAGCTTTCGCACGCTCGGGCTGTTTTCTCGCACCATACACCAAGAGACAGAGGCTAAGTGTCCATCGCAGGGCTGAATTCAAGCTATCGGAACATAATAAATCGAGGGCTTTTTCGCAAGTCCCCCTCAGTGCCGGCCTGTGCTGCCGAAACCTCCCTGACCGCGCTCCGAGGCGGACAAATCCGGCACCTCCTCCCACCGAATCCGTGCGACAGGAGACACGACAAGCTGGGCAAAGCGCTCCTCGGGAAACAGGGTTGCGGCAGAGCGGCCGATATTCGCGACGATGACCTTAAGCTCTCCTCTGTAGTCCGAATCAATTGTCGCGGGCGCGTTGGGAAGCACCAGTCCCTTTTCCAAGGCCGTCCCCGACCTCATGCGCACCTGCCCCTCGAAACCTTCCGGGATAGCGACGGCAAATCCCGTTGGAATCACGGCTCGCTGGCTGGGTTCAATGGTAACGGGGTCTTGAGTGGCAACACGCAGGTCCATACCTGCGGCGCCTGAAGAGGCATATTCGGGCAGCTCTCCGGGAGCGTGAGGCAACCGCCTTATGGCAACGCGAATCTCCAATTCGTCAAGGAAGCATTTTTTCTGCAGGGGTAAAGGGCAGCCCGAAGGCTTCCGCTACTCCTTGATAGACGATTTTTCCGTCAATGATATTCAAACCGAGAAGAATCTCCCTATCCTCTCTTGCGGCGGCCACATAGCCCTTGTTGGCAATCTGGACGGTATAGGGCAAGGTCGCATTTGTGAGTGCCAGGGTCGAAGTGAAAGGAACAGCGCCCGGCATGTTGGCCACACAATAGTGCAGGACATCGTCAACAAAATAGGTTGGATCTTCGTGCGTTGTGGGGTGGCAAGTCTCGACGCAGCCTCCCTGGTCCACGGCCACATCCACGATGACCGACCGCTTCTTCATGAGCTTGAGCATGTCTCGAGTAACCAGGTTCGGAGCCTTGGCGCCCGGGATGAGAACGGCTCCCACAAGCAAATCGGCCGTCTTCAAGCACTCGCGGATATTGTGGGGATTCGACATGAGCGTGAAGACATTCTTGGGCATAATGTCATCCAAGTAGCGGAGGCGTTCAAGGGAAATGTCGAGGATCATGACCTTTGCTCCAAGGCCGGCGGCCATCTTGGCCGCATTCATTCCCACGACACCCCCACCCAAGATCACGACATCCGCCGGGGCCACACCCGGAACCCCACCAAGCAGGATACCCCGGCCGCCTGTGCTCTCCTCCAAATATTTCGCGCCCTCCTGAACGGCCATTCGCCCCGCCACCTCGCTCATGGGGATGAGAAGGGGTAGTTCTCCATTCGCCTTTTGAACAGTCTCGTAGGCAACGGAGACACACCGGGATTTTATCATGGCTTCGGTCAATTCCCGCGACGATGCGAAGTGGAAGTAGGTGAAGACGACTTGCCCGGGCCGAATCAGACCGTATTCGACTGCCAGCGGCTCCTTCACCTTAACAATCATCTCGGCTTTGGCATAGATTTCCTCAGCGGCGCCGAGGAGTTTTGCACCGCTCTTCTCGTATTGGGCATCATCGAAGCCGCTGCCCGTTCCCGCCGATTTTTCCACCCAAACCGTATGACCATGTTGCACGAGCGTCTCCACGCACACGGGTGTCAGGGCAACGCGATTTTCACTTGCCTTGATCTCTTTCGGCACACCGATAATCACAGAAGTTCCTCCTTGATACCTCTAAGGTTCTATTCTTGGTGATTTGGTTCGAGGATCATCGTCGTGAGATTCTCTTCGTCAAATAGTTCATGGGTCAGATCTCGGACCTGGCGACTGGTCACCGCGTCAATCTGACGGCTGATCTCAGCGATGTCCACATAGTCTCCCAAATAGATCTCGGTCTTCGCCACGCGATTCATACGATTCGGGACTTGTTCCAATGCCAGCATGATGTTGCCCTTGAGTTGTGTCTTGATCCCCTGCAGCTCCACAGGCGTCAACGGCTTCTCTTTCAACGCGCGGAATTCATTCATCACAAGCTCGAGAGCCTTGTCAACGCGAGAAGCATCCGTGGCATAGTAAACGCCAATCAGCCCCGTATCCGAGAGCAAATCCGCGAAGGAGTAAATGGAATAGGCAATTCCATGTTTCTCGCGGATGTTTTGGAAGAGACGAGAAGACATGCCCCCGCCCAAAGCCGTATTCAGAACGGAGAGCGGATAGCGGCGTTTGTCACGATAGGGAAGAGCCCGCCCCCCAACACAAACATGCGCCTGCTGAATGGCTCGCTGTTGCAGTCTCTTCTTGACCACCATCGGAGCCGGCGTTCCTCCATCGGAGCAGGATTCTCCCGGAGGAAGGGTCAGCTTCTCACGAATCAGGCGAGTCAGCGTTCGATGGTCAACTTGTCCGGCGGCGGCCACCAGGACTCGAGGAGGCGAATAGTGTGTTTGAATGAAATCCAACAGATGTTCACGAGTGAATCGCAGAATGTTCTCCGGCAAGCCCAGAATCGGGCGGGCCAACGAGTGGGGTTCAAAGACCGCTTGGATGAAGAGCTCATGGCTCAGTTCATCCGGGCTGTCCTGCACATCTCGGATTTCATCCAAAATGACCTGCTTCTCCCTGTCCATTGCCGCGGAATCAAACAGGGAATTGGCCAGAATATCCGATAGAATATCCACGGCCGTCGGGAGCTGCTCATCTAATACATGCACATAGAAGCAAGTCAGCTCTTTGCCGGTGAACGCATTGACATAGCCTCCGCCC
>JAZDIW010000233.1:0-2679 GCA_043804575.1 bacterium | reverse complement strand
CCGATGGCAGTGCGGTGGCTTACGGTGACACTATCATATTTTTCTGTGATGGCGCTAACCTCCTGATGAACCACACGGCTCACTCCAGGCATACTCTGATTGCCGGTCGGGAGCTGCTGAATGTGGAAGAGCCCTCTTACCCCGCACCGCAACAATTTTCTTTGCACCAAAACTATCCGAATCCCTTCAACGCCGCGACCACCATCGTGTACGATGTCAAGAAGACAGGACCCGTCTCACTGAAGATCTTCGACCTTCTTGGGCGCGAGGTGGCCACGCTGGTTCAGGGGACGGTCCCGGTCGGTTTCTATAGAGTCTCTTGGGAGGCTGCCAATCTGCCTTCCGGCATTTATCTTTGCCGGATGGAAGCACCGGGATTTGTACAGACGCAAAAATTGGTGTTGGTGAAGTGATTCCGGAGAGGAAGGGCATCCCATTCGGCGGACTGGGAGGAAGAGGTCTGAATTGAATTGCTTCATTTTCATGATCGACATATTACAGTTCACGAATCATCGGAGGAGGAGGCCACGATGACCAAGCAAGATTTGGTGGACCAGCTTGCCAGCGGAATCGGACTGGCCAAGCCGGAGGTTCAGGCGGTCGTGGACGGTTTCATGAGCCTGGTTATGGAAGCGGTCGCCTCGGGACAGCGCGTGGAATTGCGCCGCTTCGGGATTTGGAAGCCCGTGCGTCGCAAGGGACGGCATTTGCGCACGCCCGACGGAGTGCATGACATCAGCCTGCCCGACCGAACGGTCGCGATGTTTACCCCCGCCGCCGAATTCCGCGAGCGAATGCAGACGCCGCAGGGATAGGCGGCAGATACAGACTCCGTTGAGCGGGGTACGAGGTTGACTGCTTGCAGGCGACTGCAGTCTGCGGCCAAGTCATAGACGCGCCCCTGCCCGCCGCCATTTGAAAGTCGATTTTCTAAGATAGAATGTCTCAAGCAAAGAATCGGTTTCGGGAAACCGGAGCTGCAGAAAGGAGAACGAAATTTGCCTTGTGGAAAGAAGCGGAAGCGTCATAAGATGTCAACGCACAAACGGAAGAAGAGATTACGCAAAAACCGTCATAAGAAGAAAATCAGATAGGAACTGATCGTTACGAAGATTCGTTCCGGGCGGGTCGGGAGACCCGCCTCGGCGATGAGAGTGGTAGACTGTAGGGGCGGCTCTGTGACCCGCCCAAGGAAATTGTGTCGGATGCCAGCAGCCGACACCGCGAAACGCGAGATGTAGGGGCGCACCCATGTGTGCGCCCGCTGCTATCGCGGCGGCGTCCCCGCGAAAGCGGGGATCCTGATTCGCCCCGTAAGAATTCCGGCGCAGTTGCGAGTCCCAATCGGCGAGAATCGTAGGGTGCGGGTCTGTGACCCGCCCAAAAATCTCCAATCGATAAAATCCCAATTGCACGCGCAGAAAGTCTATCAAGTCAGCGAGCTGACGCGCGAGGTTAAGACTTTGCTCGAAGAATCTTTTCCGGTTCTTTGGGTCGAAGGCGAAATCTCGGGCTACAAGCGCCACAGCTCCGGCCATCATTACTTCACGCTGAAGGATTCGCTCGCGCAGCTCTCCGCCGTGATGTGGCGTGGGCGCGCGGCGGCCTTGACTTTCGCGCCCTCGGATGGAATGAAAGTGCTGGCATGGGGCAGCCTTTCCGTCTATGAAGCGGGCGGACGCTATCAGCTCGATGTCCTGCTCTTGCGGCCTGCAGGTCTCGGCGAGCTGCAAATTGCATTCGAAGCACTGAAAGCGCGTCTTGCCGCCGAAGGTCTCTTCGATGCGGCGCGAAAGCGACCCCTGCCGCCATTTCCCAAACGAATTGGAATCGTCACTTCGCCTGATGGTGCGGCATTGCAGGACATGCGAACGGTTGCCGCGAAGAGGTGGCCTGCAGCGATGCTCGTGCTTGCCGGAGCGCGCGTTCAAGGCGAGGGGGCCGCCAGTGAAATCGCCGCCGCCATCAAAGATTTGAACGCCTTCGGAAAAGTGGATGTGATTGTGGTCGGGCGGGGAGGAGGGTCGCTCGAGGATTTGTGGGCGTTCAACGAGGAAATCGTCGCGCGAGCGATTTTCGCATCAAAGATTCCGGTTGTCTCAGCCGTCGGGCACGAAGTAGATTTCACGATTTCCGATTTCGTCGCCGATGTGCGCGCGCCGACGCCCAGCGCGGCGATGGAAATCATCTTGCCTGACCGAGAAGAAATCGCCGCACAACTTGTCGCACTTCGCCAGCGGATGTCTCGACGAGTTACCGAGACTCTTGCGTCGGCGAAAGGACGCATTTCGCGCATGGCGACGCATTGGGCGCTGCGCAGACCTGTTGACCTCGTGCGCGGTCATCGCCAGAGACTCGATGAATTGGAAATGCGTCTGCAAAGCGCCGCCAACCGACTGACTCAATCGGCGCGCCAAAAACTTGCACACATCCAAGACCTTCTGCGCGCGCATCATCCGGATGTCGTGCTTGCGCGCGGCTTTTCCATTGTCACGCGGCCCGACGGTTCGATTCTGCGCGATGCAAGGGCCGTGCACATAGATGAAACCCTTCATATTCGCCTGCGCCGAGGCGAGCTCGACGCGGGTGTGAAGGTGATCCAGCCTCCCGTGGATTCCGCATGACCAATCGCCCATCCCATTTTCCTGACAACACCGAAAGCCCCCAATTCAATTGGGG
>JAZDIW010000232.1:0-13041 GCA_043804575.1 bacterium | reverse complement strand
TGCCACCTTTGATGTACACGGCTCCGCCGGTTGCTCCACCCCCGCCGGAGTCGGAACCGGCTTGCCCACCATAGAGCCAGGAATCCCCCCCAGGTCTTGCGGCACAAGCCCCGCCCGTACAGCCATTTGCGCCGGTTCCGCCGTAGACGGTGATAGCGGCCCCCGCCCCTCCGATAAATCCGCCCCCGGCGAAGATTGCGCCTCCGTCCCCACCATGGAGATAGGCGATGCCGCCTGCCGCGCCCACCTTGGTTGCGGAAGCTGCGCCCCCGGTTCCGCCGTAGGCGTATACGGGGCCGCCGGTAGTAGCAGCGGCGCCATTTGCTGCCGCGCCTACTTGTCCGAAAACCCTCGTTGTCCCTCCGGATGTGCTGTTGGTGAGGTTTGCAACAGGGCTTCCGAAATAGGTATTGGAAGCGTAAAAATTTCCAGTACTTATTGAGGAAAGCGTTACCAAAGTCCCCGCCGTAGTCAGATACATAATCGGCGCGCCCCCGGCGACGGTCCAGCTAGAGTGATAATCCGTTGCGGCAAGTGCGACAAGCGTATTGTGGCGGAAGCCCACATCCACCCCGCCCGTCGCGGCCGTGCTCGATTCGAACAGCGCTTCGGTCGTGGAGAGGTTTCGGAGCGGGTCGTTGATTGCGAGGCTTCCGCCGTAGCTAGCGCCCGGGTTCGAAATGGTCGAATAGGGATACAGGTTCCCAGAACAGTAAGTAGAACCTAGCACTTGAAAATGGTTGTGGGCAGTCAACTGGTCGGCGGCTGTCCGAGACATATATGCAAGCGCATCGGTCGGGCAGAAATTCAACCGTGCCCCGCAGGTCAGATTCAGCGCATTCGTCCCGGCCGCGCTGGTAATCGTCAGTGGCCCGCTCATGGTCTGCGGCCCACTTGTCCCCACGGCGGGATAGCTTACATCGAACGGCGCCCCGCTCGATTGCGCCAATGCCAATGCCAGTATCAATGCGAGCATCTTTCACCTTCCTTTTGAAAAGTGCCTTTTGAAAAGGCTACTTCACTTCGCTCCACCGTGTATCTGCCGGCGCCACTTGCAGCACAGTCGTTCTGCACCACACCGTGAGATTCGTTCCATCCCACCCGGCGCTGGTGCTGTACGTTCCACCATTCGCGGCCACACTGATTCCGTTCGCCGTGGTAACGGCATTGTCGAAGCCGCAGAAGATAGCATTCGGTCCGAGGTTTTGAACAAGCACTCCTTGTCTCGCCGTGAGAAGCATTGGGATTTGAATCGCTGCCGCCGCTGTAACTGCGACTTGACCGTATCTCCCCCGCGGCGCGGTATACGGTTGTGCGCTGACGCTGGCAATGAGAATCAGCAGGAGTGCAACGGAGAGGATGAAAGTGATTTCGAACCCGATGGCCAGATGTTTCTTGATATCCATGACTATCCTCCTCTTTCGATATGCACCTTTCAGGCGCTACTCAAGACAAGCTCACGGAGCATTGATGTTGTCAGGATTGTTCGGGACATTGTTCGACTTCGGGATACCGTTCTTCATTCTACCCGTCGAAGAATAGACCCCGTACCCGTTCATCATCAGCAAGAACGTATTGAGGTATTTCACGGGTACTGAATTTTCTGGCAGGAAGAACATTACGCCAGCGGCCAGGAAGCATACACCGCCAGCGAATTTGAGGAAACGGTCATCGTGGAAAAACCCCATGAGTGATGCCATACCTTGCAAGATTTTCTCAAGCATTGTTTCTTCCTTTCGATATGCGCCTTTCAGGCGCTACTCAAGACAGGCTTTTGAAAAGGCGGTTTACCGTGCCGGAACTTCGTAGCCATTGAGTCTATACCATGCTTCGATTCTGGCCCGTTTGAATTCTGCATTTGGGTCAGTACCAGTAAGACAAGACAGAGCCCATCCACAACTCCCCTGCTTCTCGATTTCTTTTACGGCTTTCGCCCACAGGGCATCCATAGCACACTTCGCGACAACGGCTCCCGATTGGAGTGCAATCTTTGCTATCTTTGGGCGCCAATCGTCGTCCATGATGATCCCGCCGATATCAGCTATGATACTTCCAGCTTGTTCCATCAAGGCTTTCTCGGAGCAATCGATGGTCGCTTTGATGATTTCTTTGGTGGGGGTGCATCCTGGAAATACTGCTATTCCCCAAAGTACGCAGCCGAGAGCAATGGTTGCGATTATGATTCCAAAGTCAGCGATGATCTTCATCTAGTTTCTCCGTTTCAAACAAAAGACCGGGGTCGGGGAATATTCCGCCCCCGGCCTTTTGAAAGGTCCGCCGACGACTTCAGCTTGCCACGCCAACCGAGATTCGCTTGGCCATGAAGTCGAAGTCCTGGTCGGCCGCTGCCGCCGCTCCAACGTGCGTGGTGACACGTTTTACCGTATCACTGGTGTGCGCGATCTGGCAGTTGCAGTCTGCTGCGCCAGTTCGAACCTGGGCTTTGAAGATGCCATCGGCAGCATTCAGCCCCCTTTCGAGTGTGATGTCGTAGGTTCCACCCGCCGCACGAACACAGGTTGCTCCGCGGATCTTTACCGCGACCCCGGTGCCACCCGTGATAGTGCCAGCAGCTTCGGCGCTTTCATCGAATCCTCGCATTTGTTTCTCCTTTTCAAAAGGGAAGAGCTAGCTCGCGGCGCCGACAGAGATTCGAGTGATCTCGAAGTCGAAGTCGATATCCGCGAGTGCGCCAGCGCCGACGGTGCAGGTCACCGTTTTTACGGTGTCACTGGTATGAGCGATCTGACAGTTGGCGTTTGCCGCACCACCGCGGGGGTGTGCAAACATGACAGCATCAGCCGCCGGCAAAGGAACGTCCAGCGTGATTGCGTAGCTGCCGGCCGCGGCGCCGCCAGTACGAGCAACGGTTGCTCCACGGATCTTCAGCGCCAAACCCGTCGCACCAACAACGCTTCCCGCCGCCTGTACACCCTCATCGTGTCCACGCATTGTGTTTCTCCTTCAGTGCATACCAGCCTTTTCAAAAGGCGGTTTGCGAGTTATCCGTCAAACAAGACGTTTGCGGATTTTCCATCTATCGCGACTATCGGCCGCTTTCCCTTTTTCGTTGGCATATGCAATTGCCGCTTTTAGTAGACCATCTAGATTTGCCATGTTTGGATCTGTCAGAGTTGGATGCGGACCATATCCATTTGCATATGCTAAAGCGGCCCTCTTCAGTATTTCCTCTGCTCTTTTGACTCCCGTGGCTAACTCCTTTCTGATATTAGAGCCGCCCCGACTTAGCACAAAATGGGTTCGTCGGAGCGGCCGGTTCCCCGAACGGGCAGGAACGGGGAACCATGCTTGCCTTGAGTAATGCCCGGAGGGCATATACCGAAAGGCTTATTTTTCGCCGGGAACCTTTACAACTGCCAACTGATGCTTTTCCGCGTCTTTCATATCTTCTTTTGCAAAACCATCCATCATCGTGAGAACTACTGCCAGTTGTTCCGGCTTCAGGATGTTTTGTAGTCCATTCGCTTGTTCTGGGGTCAAAGAATTCATGAACTCCTTGATCATGATTTCTTGACCACTTTTCCGTTCGGGCAAAAGAGTTTTTCCAGTAAGCTTGTTGACTACCACCGGAAGCAACAATGTCGCCTTTTCAAAAGTCTCACGGATCATTTGCTGTTTCATTGCTTCGCGGCTCGCCATTAAATCGCGCTCATGTTTTTGGCTTTGCAACTCCTCAATTAGTTGGAAGCTTTCGAGTCGCTGAGTTGTGAGTCTTTCATTGGCTTCACTTAGCGATGCAATTGTGCGTTGCATAACCGCGACGACCTGTCCGGTTGCTATCGTGCCGGTTCGCATGATAGCTTCGTTATGCCGCATCAGTTGGCTAGTGATGCCAATACGATTTGGTGGCTCGCTACTTATCTCTCCTTCGTCTTCTTCGTTGTCTCCTGCCACTCTGAAGGTGAATCGTGCGAGCGGTTTATCGGGTTCATCTTCAAAGAAGGCAAGAACAACATAGCTCTGAATTCCTCCGATTCCACCTGCGTCCGCTTCAGAATTGGCCTCGATATCATTAATCGCGGATACAAGAAAGTCATCGTCAGTTTTCGCTGGCACTCGGAGACATAGCACTTCATTACCCGATTTGCTTCCAGGCTGAAGATGTTTTAGAACCAGTTTACTGCAATGACCCTCATCTCTTGCGATGAAGATTTGACGGCGAAGCCATGCTTCAAACTTAGAGCGGACCATGTGATTTCCTTTCTGCCCAAAGGATTTTGAAAAGGGGAGTTAAGCGCCGAGCGGACTCTTGCCGTACCTCTTGACAAATTCCGCCTGTCGCATGGCCTGCAATTCTTGCTTGCGGCGAGCGGCGGCTTTCTCCGCATCTACGGCTTCCATAGCCGCTTTATGCCATGCGATATTCCGCCTTGCTTCTAGACCGCTGCGACCTTTTATGTAGACATATGCTCCGGTCCCGACAACGGCGGCTCCGATTAGAATCCACCATGGGAAACCCGATTTCGGCCTATCTCCTTCGCGTGGGCCTGGCCCGGTATAGGCTCCACCTTCGGCCGCAAATGCTTCGCGCCATTTATTGATGCGCTCGATGAATTCCTCGGCCGATTCGTATGGTTTGACACCCGAACGGCTCCACCAACTTCCGTGTTCAAGATAAAACTTCCGCCATTCCTCGCGAAAAATATTCCAATTCTTGAGGAAGACTTCGCGCCCTTTTCCGGACTGGACGAAAGCCACAATCTCGTTATTGAGGCTCTCGATGAGAGCATCGGCTTTATGCATCAAAGCCAATGTATCGGCAGAACTAACATATTCGATTGGAGTCCATCCGGTTCTGTTCTTGTTCTTTGCTTGAGTCTTCGGCTCGTCCCTGAGCAAAGTGCAATCGTCAATATAACCGGCCATGGAGCGCCCTTTCTTTCGATATGCGCCCCTTGGGCGCTACTCAAGACAAGTCTTGACGGTTCAGCGCCTTAACCTGCCCGCCTTTTGATACAGACTTTTCAAAAGGCGGGCAGAAGTTACATCGGACTACAGGTCATACCCCTGGCCGGCGATGGTTTCCTGCGAGCCGGCCGCACCTGCTACGGCAAACTCGATGCACATAGCATTGCCAGCAGTACCGATGATCGGTTGAGTGAAGTTGATTGCAAATTCCTCGGTTGTGCTAACTGCCGCTGCAAGTGAGCCTGCCCACAGAATCGCCCCGGCACCAGTGGCACCATCCCGGATGTAAATCAGTGTGGGCACAACGGCCGCACCGGCAGCCGCTGACACGATTGCTTGCAGGCTGGTCAGCGCATGACGAATGCCGACGGCAGCCACGCGTGTCACGGTCGCCTGCGTAGCGACCGCAGGCTGATCGCTCATCTGCCAGCCGTTTTCGATGCTCAGGATGGTTTCTGCTCCACTCACCGAAACGACAAGCGCACTACCGGCGCCTACCACCGCTCGTACAAGCCGAATGAACAGCGCACTGGTCTTGAGCGCCTGATAGCCTTGCGTGCTCTGAATTCTCGCGATGCGAGTCCAATTAGCGTTATCGTTAGACGCCTCGATGAAAGCATCATCATCGCCAGCACCGCCACTCCACTCAACGACGCGAGAATCAAGTTCCAGCGAGCCGATTCGAGAAGAAGCGCCAGCGCCCGCAGCAGCCGGAACGGTGAGAGCAAATTGTCGATTCGCCATGACGATTTCCTTTGCCTTTTCAAAAGCCTGTCCCGAGCAGCACCGAAAGGCGCATATCGAGGGGGCTGAGTTAGATTACAAGCTCGAATTTGAGCGTTGTAAGTTTTCGATCCGGCCTAATACCACTCTGAGGGAGATAGTTCCGACAAAGAATGTTCCATCCTTTGTCGCTCAGATAGTTCTCTGGCCCTTGGCTTCTGCTATGTTCGCCGCAGACAACTACATCGAGTTCTACTTCAAGCGGATTTGAATTGGAATCCACCCGCAATTGAAGAACGGGTTTGTAGATTCCAAATCTTGGGCACCCTCGAAATGCACAGACCGGCTTCTTGAGTTTAGCTATTTCATCGAGAGTGATGACTTTGAATCCATTCGCTTTCATCTGCCCGTTCTCCTTGAAAAGGTTACTTGCGCTTTTTCTTTCCGCCAACAGCGACGGCAAGGACAACGAAACCTCCCATGAGAGCAGCGATAAGACCGCCGCCTCCGCTTCCGCCAGACGGCTCTTTCGGTTCCAGTGGTTTCGCCGTGATGTATACAGGGTCCATATAAATCACGGGCTGCTTTGGCTTTGTTCCCGGAAAATCGGCTTGCGCGGCATATCGAGACACTATTCCGCGAACATACTCCAGCCGTTTCGGATCTGCTGTGAAAGTGTTAGCCGCGCTTCCGGAAACAGTGGCGGCTTGTTTCACCGTGTCAACGGTGATCCGATCTGCTGGAATTTTCTGAGCTTCAAGCTTTCCAATAAGTCCGCTGACACTCGCCTGTCCGGTATGATATGCCTGGGCAATCAAGCCAGCATATCTCAAATCAGCCCAATTCATCTTCATTGTAACAGGATGTTTTGTGCTGAGGTCCTGTACAATGGAACAGAGGAGCCACAGCCCGATACGAGAGTTGATATTCGGGTCTTTCAGATCCCCTTTTGAAAAGGTGGAGCCCGTGAATTTATTGAAGGACTCCCGAACGGTGTCAGTGATCTGAAACAGCCCGACACTCCCCGCAACGTCAGAACTAGGATTCCATGGCCAGGTAATGGCGCGGGCGAAAGCGAGCGGAATCTCGCCGAGATACTTCTTGAAGATTTCATCGAAGCTGCGTTCTGCTGGCATAGATGCCTCCTTTTGAAAAGCCGCCGCTTGAGGGTGAGTGGAAACAGATTCTGCAATCGGTTTTGCAGATTCGAAGTCGCCTGTTGGATCAGCGAAGACCCATCCCGAACGAGTTAGCACCCGCTTGGCGAAGTGAAGGTGGGCGCCTTCAATTCCGGCTGGGCGGACATAGCCTGTATGACCGCTATGCCCAATTGTTTGCCCGCGCTTGACTTTCTCGCCTTTCTTGACCACTTTTGAGGAGAGGTGGGAATAGGACGAGATTAGGTTATTGGAGTGGGCAAGAATGATGAAGTTGCCGGAAAGCTTGGTAACCGCATCCATAGTTCCGGCAGGGTTCCACTCGCCGACGTTGACGACGATGCCATCATCAACAGCGTGGACGGGTGTTCCCTCGGGAGCGTGGAAGTCTAGACCGGCATGATCGGGGCGAGGGGGAATGCAATATCCGCCGTCTTTTACGATGGATGGATTGTCTACGGGGTAAGCCCAGGGGAGCATGGAGGTTCCTCCTTCGATATGCGCCTTTCAGGCGCTACTCGGGACAGGCTTTTGAAAAGGCTATAGGGAAAGGTCCCAAATAGCATTGAAAATGTTGATGTTAGCCAAGCCAAGATTAGTTACTCTCCAAGTCCATCCATTGGTTGGGACAATTATCGGTTCTGCCATAGTTGTTCCGGCAGGAATCACTCTTTCAGCCACGACTCCTCCAGCGAGACTTAGTATTTCCAACCTGAAGGACCGCGTGGCGAATTCGGTTGTCTCAACCCGCAATTTGGCGGCCATAGGAGGAATAACAAATGGTCCAAGCATTCCCGGAGTTGATGTGATGATCATCTGGGTAATAGTCACCGGCGTTGTTCTGGGATGAGAATCGTGCGAAATGCTAGCCGCGAGCCGAATAGGAGTATTGGCTGGGAGGAATGGGGTAACAATAGCTGAAATCCTAATTCTTCCGGCAGGAATTGGGATTACCCCGCCTTGTCCCCAATCGACCCCCACACCAACGAGTGCAAGATTTGCGATTGGAACACCGCCGGCAAGATGTAGTGGGTAAGGTCTTGGATTAGGAAAAGCGACACCCCCATCGGAAAAATCGATCAAGGCATAGATCGAAGTCGATGTTCCTATTCCTGGAATAGCGGGAGGCGGGTAAAGAATCAAAGCAAATTCGTGTCCAATCTCATCAGCTAGATCGATGTTCAGAATCTCGTGTGGGAGTCCGTCGGCCGGACATTCGATGCTCCGCCCATTTTGCCCGGCAAATCCCTTGGAGGGCAACATACCCGGCCTACCCGTTTCAACCGCTCGAACCGCCATGGCATCACCCTTGTTCGTGATTGTCGTCACCGCCTTTTCAAAAGGCTGTGCGAAGACATTGGTTAGAATGCTCATCCACGCGGTAAGCGTGAAAACTAGTGGCATCGCGTACCATCTGCCCATGGTATTCTCCTTATAAGTGGCAAACCGGAAGGAGCCCTCGAAGTCATCCCCTTCCGGTTTGTCACTTTCTTTCGATTTGTATTTACGCCAGTTCCTTCACTCGCAGCAGACCGCCGCCCCATTGCTTGATCTTCGGCTTCATCGGGACAGTACCAATTTCCTTTTCGGCGGCCTCAGCGGTTTTGTTCATCAAGTCCTGCGAGTTCCGCAGAACCGACAGCACTTGCTGTGCTCCTGGCACGCCAGCACCGGCAAGCGCCTTCACGGTCTTGATATCCGCAATGCTTTTCGGGTCGCCAGCTTTCGCATTGCGAATTGTATCAATACCGTCCTGAATCATAGACGCCGCAGCCGCAGCATCTTTGATATCGGGAACGCCACCCGCTGCAAGTTTCCCGGCGGCAACAATCTTCGCTGCCGTATCGGGCGGGACTTTCGTCAGCGTAGCGATTCCGCTAGCCACGAGAGCCGCGCCCTCTGGCTGTCCGACGGCCATCAGTGCTGCGCCACCGACCACTTGACTTGCCGCAAGCGGGTTCTTCAGTGCAGCCTCTCTGATTTCGCCTGCTTTCTTGAGACCGAGAGAATCCAGCGCGCCAAGTCCTAATCCGATACCGCCGGATTCAAGCAACAGAACACCGGGCAAAGCTTTGGCGACAGACCCTGGATCTTTGGCAATCTGATTCACCAATCCAGTAACAGCGTCCTTTTGTCCTGTCGCTGCGCCATAAGCGGCCTGCGCTACAAGCGACATCCCTCCCGTCGCTACTGCGGCGATGGCCTGACAGGCAACCGAATTGGTAACCGCTTTGACCGCTTTTTCGGCCCAAGTAAAAATACTGCCGACCATACATCGCCCGCCAATTCTATTCCACGTTTGCGGTCCAGCCGTGAGAATGATTGGCCCTCCCATGGCCGTTTGCTTTCGCTGTTCCCTTGCGATGCCCGATAGTTTGGTCGCGATTGCGAGCATCCCGTAGCTGGCCGGATGCTTTGCCTTCAGATCGCTAGGGCCGCGCTGTTGGGCGTACCGAACGATCTTTGGCAAAACCGCCTTTTGAAAAGTCGCAAATTCCTTCCCGCCTTGGGCGCGCCGTTTGGCGTACAGCCAGACGCCAAACGCAATCGGATCGGACTTCGCCAAGGTTTGAGGACCATGCTTCTTCGCGAACGCATCCAACTTCTGGATTTCGTTTCTGAGGACAGCAAAAGCGTTGTTGAAGTCATATCCGACAACGATAGGGGTATACCCCATCATCATTCGCATTCCGCGCCGACGGGCCAATTCTCGCTCAGCGTTTCTTTTGAGACAATAGAGAATATCGGCGGCGCTCCCAGAACCTTGCTCCACAAGTTCGCGGAGCCTCTCGACTTTTGCCCTGGCATTGCCAGAGGCTTTGGAACTGGTAGAATTCAGATCAGTGAAAAGGCGATTGCTATACGCCACAAGTGTCGGGTGAACGAGGCTCGTCGTGGGCCAGTACTTTGCGGCTTCCACAAGATCATTTTTGACCTTGTAAACTGTAAGCGAAGCCGCTGCTCGTACACCATTTACCTGGGCATAACGCTTCCTCACTGGCGATGATACGTCGACGGTAACCGGCCCACGATTCTGGGTTTCCACCGTGAGTCGTCCATGAATGATTGCGCCATCCCGCCACACCTTGAGTTTGCCATTGAACATTGGTCTTCCTTTTGGCCTTTTCAAAAGCCTGGTTTATTCCGGCGAAACAAACATCGGCTTGCGATGCATTACACCATGCATCCCTAATGCGACGGAAGGATCTTCGATTCGATTGCCGGGCCACCAGACGAGAGCATGATAAATCCATCCATCATTATCACGCCAGGAGCGTTTTTCCTTTGAGCATTCCTCCATATTTTTGCGCCATTTGATGTATGGGCGGCAATTGATTCCCGCTTTCCTCAACTCGGCGCAGCGATAGGTGGAAAGACAATCGCAATCTCCATGACCTTTTCTCAGGGTAGTGGGAATATCTTGGAAGATTTCCCCTTCCTCTGGCTCGTAGCGAACATGAGATTTGTAAAGTAGTGGCGTTTCAGGATGCCTGTGAAGCCATGTTATATTGCATTGAGTTACAGCTTCAAGCATCCAGAGCAAACACTTTTGAGAGCGCGCTCTGTCCTGCGGCCCGTCGAAGAGTGTTAGCTCGACTTGAATCGGTCCCATTCCCATCGAGCCCTCTTTGTCAATCGATTTAAGGCCAAGAAAAAGCCGGGGCAGACGATATCGTTCTGCCCCGGCTCACTTCATCGTCTTTCGAAAAGGCGTCGAAAAGGCATGCCTTTTCAAAAGGCGACTTCTTGGACTACTCGACCGATGGGCCGATGAGCGCGGCGAAGAATCGCAGCAGACCCGCGCTGATGTTCGTCACGTTCAGTGCAACGTCCATGGACACCTGCGCGGTATCCATCTTCATCCTCACACCAAAAGCGGTCTGCGTGAACGCTTCGCACGGCACCCCGCCGCCGCTGCAAAGCTGCGACGAGCGACCGATACGAATGTCGTTCAACAGGAACGCTGCGGCGATGGTCGCCGGAACGACGAGACGATCCGGGCGGAACACGACCTGTGGACGGCTGATGATGTTCGCGGTTGCAGCAGCCGCAACGCCGGCAGCGCCGGAGTCGAAGCCGAGCACCTGCTCGCGCGAACGAGTCGGTTCGGACGAGCGAACGACCTGGCCGGTCTGCGCGACACGCTGTGCGATGGCGCCAGGGCTAGGCTGTGCGATGGCGCCAGGGCTAGGACGCGCGAATGCGCCAACCATATCCTCTGCACCGAGGATATCATCGCCCAGAATTTCATCGCCCAGAATGTTGTCACCAACGATGGTAATAGGCATTTGTTGCTCTCTCTGCCCGTTATGCACGAAAGAGCGGCCCGAGATATGGGCCCAAGATTTAGCCATCGGAATGACGGCTTAGTGTTAGACAGCCTTTTGAAAAGGCGGTTTGCGAGGGTAATATCGCTCCGCCTTTTCAAAAGGCTAGAATTCAGTTACCCGCGTGCAAGGCGCTCAAGCTCCGCATCATCAAGGCGCTCGCCCTTCACGTAGGACTTGGGAAGAGGGCCAAGAGCGGTAGCCTCGGGAGGATGACTCACGCCGGGACGAATCCTAATCGGATTCCCCCCTTTATCGAGGAGATAACGCCCATCCGCATCCTTGTACCACTGTTCGGCCGGGATATCGGCGCCATGCTCTTCTCCAGTGCTAATGAGCTTCGTTTCCTGCCCACTCTTCGCCTTGATCTTCCACGCATACCCCGTGGTGCGGCCAAGCGTGGTGAGATACGCGGCCAGCGTGCCATCGCCGAACGCGTGAAGATGATGCGACATGTTGCCGCCAACACCGAGCAGGCCCATCATGTGCAAGCCAAGCCCGAGGCCAAGATCCATCGGGACGCCGACGATCTCAACCCCGCCATATTTGCCCTGCACCAGACCCATCGAGAAGGCCGCAGCGCCAACCTCGGCGGTGCGAACGATGGTGCTGACAAGCTCATGGGATTTCTCGACAACAGAAGATGAACGCTTCTTCATCTTCTCGACTTGATCCTTCATCCGCATGATGTCATGCTGCGAAATCTTGAGAGGCATTTGGAACCTTTCAGGCGCCTTTTGAAAAGGCGGTTGTTTCCGAGACAAGCAGGAAAGACGAGATAAATTCTCGCCATTGTGGCAAGAGAAGCTCTCCCACCATTACCTACTATTATCTCATATTTGAAAAATCCTGTCAAGCTTTATTTTCGCAATTTCTTCTTTATTTCTTCGAAATTCCAAGGCCGCGTTTCGCCGTCGGGATACATAAAACGCTTACCTATCATCTTCCCCCGTAGTACCTTTTTCACTAGCGTTTCGGAAGGGGTGGCATGGCCCTTGCGGAACATCTCTCGTATACGAGTCATGCGCTCTACATAAATCTCCCTCCCCGCCACAAGCTCCTCAAATCTTGCTATAGCTACCTTTTTGTTACTTCCCAAAGAAAAACCTTTAGCCTTTACCATTGTGACTTCTTCCCATTCCCCTTTCTCGTTTAGCTTCTTGCCATCGATCCTATACACTTTGGGCACAACGTATCTACCATTGCGAATGATCTTTTCGAGTTTCAATTGTCCCAACTCTTTACCCGTCTGAAATTCATCGCCTGTCGAAAAGCCGTCAGTATCGCAATAATGGAAGTCATTGGTCAGTGTAAGAAACTCGAAGAGTGAACGCCTCGCAAGGGCCGTGATATGCGTACTTATGGGAACATGTGCATGTTGAATAGGGACAAGGATTGTCTCTAGCCATACGCCAGGGAAAAGCAAATTGTCCCGTGTCAATCTTTCAAGAATCTCTGCACTAGGGTTGATATGCAAAGTATCCTTCGCGTTTGATTCGGCGAACTTGCCATAAAGCGAATTCAGTAACAACTTGTAAACCACCTTTTCAAAATCGTTATTACTGTTCTTGCGCCTCTCGTAGATATCCAGCGCATAATCCACTAAGTCATAAAAAGGTTCAAAAACATGAGTCTCGTGAACCTTTTCTATTTTTCCTCCTTCTTTCAAAAGCAATTCAATATCTATATTTGATAGATAACTTCTCCATCGCCCGGTTGGAAAGAAGACTCTTCCATCTATTCTCGTCGGAACAGATGGAAGATAAACATCAGATGTTCGTATTGTCACATCAGAGATATAACAATATTTCTCATTCATTCCGCCATGTAATACTTTATCAGGAAGTCCCTCTACGGTTCCAATTAGATTGCCAGGAACCGAATGAGTCATTGCGAGGGGGAAA
>JAZDIW010000231.1:0-4504 GCA_043804575.1 bacterium | reverse complement strand
CTGCATCTCGATATGCCGCGGCTCCGTAATGTACTTTTCCAGATAAACCGTCGCATCGCCGAAGGCGCTCTGAGACTCACGCATGGCGCCCTCGAGACCTTCGTCCAATTCAGAAGACGAAGTAACGATGCGCATCCCTTTTCCCCCACCGCCCGCGGCCGCTTTTATCAGCACCGGATAGCCGATTTTTTGAGCTTCCTTCCTAAAGGCGGCCATGTCCGGCTCGGTTGCGGTCATGCCTGGAATCACCGGCGCGCCGACGCTCAACGCCAACTTTCGCGCTTCGAGCTTATCGCCCACTCGCCGCAAGGCGTCCGCCGGAGGACCGACAAACATGAGTCCTGCTTCGGCACAGGCTCTTGCGAAGAGAGCATTTTCTGCGAGAAAGCCGTAACCGGGGTGAATTGCCTCGGCACCTGTAGCTTTGGCGGCTCCGATAATTCTTTCGATGTTCAAGTAGCTTTCAAGCGGCGCGGGAGGGCCAATTTCGACGGCTTCCTCCGCCATCTCGACATGGAGCGATTTCCGGTCCGCCTCCGAATAGACGGCAACGGTTGCCATTCCCATTTCGCGCGCCGTCCGCAGAACGCGCACGGCGATTTCTCCGCGATTGGCGACGAGCAATTTCTTAAACATTCCAAGCCGGCTTTCTTTTTTCCAGGAAAGCTTTCATCCCTTCGAGACCTTCCTGTGAGATGCGAAGCTGCGCAATCATGCTTGCCGTGTAGTCGCGAGCTTCCTGCAAGGGCATGTGCGGCACCTCTTCCAACATTCTCTTGCAAGCCCGTAGAGCCTCGGGCCCACACGAGAGAAAATGCTTCACATAGTTGTTGACGGTGTCATCGAGGGCTATCTCAGGTACGACCTTATTGACAAAACCGATTTCATGGGCGTGCTGTGCCGTGACACGCTCCCCCGTGAGAAAATACTCGCGCGCATGTCCCTCTCCGATACGCCGGATCACGAAGGGAGAAATGCAGGCCGGAACCAAACCGATTCGCACTTCACTGAACGAGAAAACGGCGGATTCCGCGGCCACAACAATGTCGCAGCAGGCCGCGACGCCCACGCCCCCACCGAAAGCCGAACCTTGCACTCGCGCAATGGTCGGTCGGGGAAAGCGGTAGAGAGCCGCCAGCATGTCGGCAAGTTTCAGACTGTCGGCGAGGTTCTCTTCGAAGCTGGCTCCCACCATCTTCCCCATCCAGTGGAAGTCCGCTCCCGCGCAGAAAGTCGAGCCTTCGGCGGTGATAATGAGCACGCGCAGGTCGCTCTGCTTCGAGAGATGATCCAGAGCATCCGATACTTCCGCGATGAGCACATCGTTGAAAGCGTTGCGCACCTCCGGCCGATTCAGGCAGATGCGCGCCACAGGCCCGGCGATCTCTTTTTTAATCGTATCGTATTTCAAGGTTCTAAGACGGCTTCCTTTGTTTCTATCAAGCTAACGCCCTATCGCTGTGCGGAGCGCGCTGAGCAGGACATCAGGATGATTGGAACCAATAATGTAGTGTTTCTTTCCCTGATAAACAAGATGCACACCCTGACCCTTGAAGCGGGCGCTGTAGATCCATTTGCCCGCGTAGTAGTGAATGCCCAGCCCAGCCAGCAAGGGAATGGATTCCATGCCCAGAACTTGGATATCCTGAAGCGGCAATCGTTTCCGCCAAATCTTGAAGCCGAAATGCAGCTCGCCCGTGGTTATCCTGACTCTCATTCGGAAGAAAAGAGAGAAAACAACCGCAAGAAGAAGCAGCACAACCAAAACGAGGCCAAGTTCCTCCTCAGGGGCGGTCAAAACGGCGCTGATGATCGCCACGATCAACACCAAACCGGTGAGAACAACGAACCAAGTTGGCATGATCTGGCTTTCTTCGTGGAGTGGCGTTTCCATAGGGCTACATTCGGAAGATACCCATTTTGTAATCGGGAATAGGCGCATTCAGCGACATCGCAATCGCAAGTCCGAGCGCATGGCGCGTGTCCGGCGGATCCAGAATGCCGTCGTCCCACAGCCGGGCCGTGGAGTAGTAGGGATGCCCTTCGCGCTCATATTTCTCCATCACAGGCCTGCGAATCGCATCTTCCTCTTCCTTGCTCAGATGTCCGCCTTTCGCTTCGAGCTGCTCGCGTTTGACCTGTACCAAAACATCGGAGGCTTGTTCGGCGCCCATGACGGTAATGCGGGAATTCGGCCACATCCAGAGAAGCCGCGGCAAGTATCCTCGTCCACACATCGCATAGTTTCCGGCGCCATGCGATGCTCCGACGAGCACGGTCAGTCTCGGAACCTGCGCATTGGCCACGGCATGCACCATTTTGGCACCATCGGAGGCAATCGCGCCATGTTCGTATTGCTTGCCGACGATAAAGCCCGTAATATTCTGTAAAAATATCAGTGGAATTTTTCGCATCGCGCACAGCGTGATGAAGTGCGCTCCCTTTTTTGCGGATTCGGAGAAGAGCACGCCGTTGTTTGCCACAATGCCCACCAGAGACCCGTGAATCCGGGCAAAACCCGTCACGAGGGTGGTTCCGTAGAGAGCCTTGAATTCCTGAAAGCGCGAGCCGTCCACAATGCGCGCGATGACTTCACGAATGTCATAGGGCTTGCGAACATCGCGTGGAATAACTCCATAGAGTTCATCGGGATCATACGCCGGCTCTTCGGGTTCCGCGCGATCAAGCGGGAAGCGATCCGACAGGTTGAGGGCTTCAATAATATTGCGACAGATTTGCAGCGCATGGTCATCGTTCAGAGCATAGTGATCCGAGACGCCGGAAATGCGACAATGGACATCCGCACCGCCGAGCTCTTCGGGTGTTACCTCCACGCCCGTCGCGGCTTTCACCAGAGGCGGCCCGCCGATAAAAATCGTTGCTTGACGGCGAACCATAATTGTCTCATCGCTCATCGCAGGAACATAGGCGCCGCCCGCCGTGCAGAATCCCAAGACGGCGGAAATCTGTGCAATGCCCATGGCAGAGAGACGCGCCTGATTGTAGAAGATGCGTCCGAAATGCTCTTTGTCGGGAAAGGTGCCCGCTTGCTCGGGCAAATAGATGCCGCCCGAGTCCACAAGATAGACGCAGGGCAAGCGGTTCTCCATCGCGATTTCTTGAGCGCGCACATGCTTGCGAATCGTCATCGGAAAATAGGTGCCGCCCTTGACCGTTGCATCGTTGGCCACGATGAGGACTTCGCGGCCATGCACGACGCCGACGCCCGTGATAATCCCCGCGCCCGGAGCCATATCGTCATACATTCCCCACGATGCCATCGGCGAGAATTCCAGGAAGGGCGTGTCGGGATCGAAGAGTCTTTCGAGTCGTTCGCGTGCCGTCAATTTCCCGCGCTTTTTATGGCGCTCAATCGCTTCGAGAGGGCCACCCGGACGCAAGCTCGCAAGTTTCTCGCGAAGCTCTTTCGCCAGTTTCAGATTCGCCTCGCGATTGGCGAGGTAGTCCGGGTCCTTCGCAGATATGTTCGATTCGATTTTAAACAAAGAGGCAACTCCTACTTACGAGAAATTACGGATTTTGAGCCTTCAGACTCATACGGAAGCAAACGGTTCCATGGATTTTCTACTTGGGGCGACCTCTTGGAGAACTCGGTGCAATCCCTCGAAATCCGTTTCGGTCATATCCTGCTTGTTTCGGAAGACGACCTTTCGACAGCGTTTCGGTGCCGGTTGTCCCCAGCGAAGCACGAGCACTTGCCCGGCGGCGAGCAGACTGTAACTCTTGGGCAAGGGCAACTGATAAAACGAACTGTCTCGTCCATGGAGCGTCACATTCTCGGTGCGGACTTCGATCATCGTCCACGGCGACGGTCGCGCCGCTTTCCAGAAGTCGTGAAGCTGCTTTGCCAGACCGATGAGAACACCGGTCGCAATCAGAAGTCCCAGCCAGTTCTGGCGAGCATCTCGCAGTGCACTATAGGCCATCCAAGCCACATAGAGAATCAGAACTCCCTGCACCAGAAATCGCCAGGTATTTCGCCGCTCCTGCGGCTTGTCGAGTGTGCGCGCGGCAAAGGAAACCATAAACGCAACTTGAAAACCGAATAAGCCGGATGGTGACTACTTCAAATGAACGAGCTTGTGCACCCGGGTCAAGCCTTCCGCATTCAAACAAGCAAAGTAGATTCCTGATGCACACTGTTTTGCATCCCAAGTCGCTTGATGCTTTCCCACGGTTTTCGCGTCATTCACCAGCAAGGCAACTTCACGGCCCATGATATCGACAATGCGCAAGCGAACCGTCGTGGCTTTCGGAAGTTCATAGGCAATTCGCACCGCTTCGTTGAAAGGATTGGGATAGGCATGAAGCGAACAAGTTTCGGGAAGCAAGGGAGTAGCGTCGCTCTCTGTCGGCAGCAGCCCTGTCACGCGATAGCCGCGTGCACTTCTATCGAAAACGGCCATGAGTTCCCACGAGCCGTCTTGCGCAAGATAGGGCTGCAACACTCTCACATTTTGCGGGAAATCGGCAGTCGCAGCTA
>JAZDIW010000230.1:0-14923 GCA_043804575.1 bacterium | reverse complement strand
GATTTCCGGAGGAGGGATTTCTCCCCCAACGCCGCAAAAAGGGGATTGGCGCATGCTTCTTGCCTTCGGACCCAGCGAAGGCGAGTGGGTGATCCGACCGGGAGAGGAGTTTCCCATCACGGTCGCTTTTATTGCCGGCGGAGATACGACGGAAGGGTCCAAGAATGCCGACTGGGCACTGCGATTATACCAAAATGATTTCCAAGGCCCGGCTGCGCCGAATGCCCCCATCTTTTCGGTGATGCCTTATCCGGACCGTGTGCGTATCTCGTGGCGGCCCAATGCAGAAACCTCCATTGATCCCATTACACAAGAAGCGGACTTCGAGGGCTACCTCATCGAACGCTCCTTCAATCAGCAGGATTGGCATGCCCTGGCCTACTATGACAGAGAAGATACGCTCGAAGGAGAATTCGAGTGGCAGAACTATAATCTTGGGATGCCGAAAGATACCCTCCGGTTCGAGGATGGACATTGGGAGTACTATTTTGACGATACGGACCTTATCCCCGGTCACAGCTACTACTATGTCGTGCGCGCTTTCGACAAGGGAGTGGCGGGCGCGGGAATTCTGATGTCCTCAAGAACAGGCAATTACCAAGAAACCAAGACGGTGCGCACGGAGACAACGGGAGCGCAACACGCCCTTGGCGATATTTATGTATATCCGAATCCGTACAAGGGTTCGCACCACGGGGAACAAGGGGGAGAGGTCAATCCATCGAAGGGACTGATTGAATACCCGCGGAAACTCTATTTCGGTGGCTTGCCTCCGAGTACCGCTCCGGGACAGTGCAAAATCAAGATATTTTCCTTGGCAGGTGACCATCTGATTACCCTGAACCACACGAACGGAACCGAACAGGAGACCTGGAATCTCCTCACGATGAATAAGCAGGAAATCGTCAGTGGGATTTATCTTTATACGGTGGAATACAAGAAACCTGGAAGCGACTCATGGGACCGCTTTATAGACAAGTTTGTGGTTCTCAAATGAGAGAGACTTGTCGGCTACGGAGCGTTCAATCCGATGAGAGGAGAATCTTCGTTATGAAACTTCCGCAGTTCGTATTCGTGATATGCCTTGCCGCCTTGTTCGTGGCCGGATGCGCCGACCCCCGAACCGTGCCCCCAACCGTCTCGGAGCCTGCCTATACGGAAACAATCACCCTCTGGGAGCGAGTGGTTTCGGGAGGAGCACCACAGAGCGCGACCTTTCGAGTGGACAGCCTCTTGGAATCGGCGAGGCTCACCCTTGCCGGTTTCATCGTACCTGATGACGACATCGCGTGGTTTGAGACCCTCATCAATGACTCCTTTCCTGCAAAGGCAAACCAAATTACAGGCTACCTTGTGGGGCTGGACACTCTCGGACCCGATTCCACTTGGAGTCACGAGGACAGTCTCATTGGCGTGGCTCTCCGAGACAGCTTGAGTCAGGCGGTCATCGAGACGACGGCAATGGGAGAGCGCCGCGATTCATTGATTGTTGTCGTGGACAATCGCTTTGTCTTTTCTCTTTGGCTGGATGTCGATACAACGGCTCGATATCCCGAGGCGGTCTTCCTGGATGAGGAGGCTACCGTCGTATCCGGACAGTCTTTCTATGCCAGTCCGACGGACTCATCGGGAATGAAAGGTCGGTCGTTTCAACTCCGGATGAGGCAATGGAATGCCGCGGATCCCGCCAATGTGGGACGCTATATCGAACTAAATTGGCTCTCGCGGCTCACTCCCGGCAGTCATACCCTTCGTGCCAAGCTGACAGAGAGCGGGTCGAAAATTACCGGAACAATTGTGCTTGTCTATAGTGAGGGTGAACTATGAAACCCCCAAACATACGCTGGAACGGCCTCGTCGCCGTTCCAATTCTGCTTTTCCTTCTCCTGGGTCTGGCAGCGAGTTCGGCGCTGGCCTTAGAGAAGATAGGAACAACATCCCTTCAGGTTCTGAAAATTCCCATCGGGGTACGCGGGGTGGGCATGGGAAACGCGCAGGTGGCCGCCTGCCGGGATGCCTCCTCGGTTTTCTGGAATCCGGCGGGATTGACTTACTTGGAACTCCCGAAAGGCGAGCACTATGAAGCGGTACTTGGGCAGATCAACATGCCGGCGGATATTCAGCTCAACACCCTGGTGATTGCACGCAAGTTTGGAGTCCAGGCGGTCTCTCTTCATATCATCAATCTCTATACGGGAGATATGAAGGTGCGCACCTACGAGCGCCCCGAAGGAACCGGTGAGAATTTCAACGCCTACGATTTCATCATCGGAGGGAGCTATGCCCGAAAGCTGACGGACAAATTCTCTCTGGGCGGAAATGTGCGCTATCTGCGCTCGGGCCTCGAGAATTCCACCTATAATGGAGTCTCGGTGGATTTGGGCACGCTCTACCAGACCGGATTGCGATCCCTGATGCTGGGAATGGCGATACAGAATTTGGGGCCGAATGTGACCTACTCGGGCAGCTATCGGGACTACCGAAACGCAACCAAGAGTGGTGGCGTGTTCGAGCTCGGATACGAGGATGCGGCATTGCCGACGATATTTCGCCTCGGCGCCTCGGCCAAGGTCTTTGACATGCTGGATGTGCAGCCTGGCGACAAGCATGATGCCACGGTATCCGTCGAGATGAACCACCCCAATGACAACCGGGAGCGACTGAATATTGGCGGCGAATATGTATGGAACAACATGCTGGCCCTGCGGCTCGGAGGGAAATTCGCCTATGATACGGAGAGTCTCTCGGCTGGCTTTGGACTTCGAGTGCCGATCGCTCCGAATGTCCGGTTTTCATTCGATTACGCCTATTCTCACTTCGGTGACATTACCGATGCCGTTGATGAGTTCATGATGCAACCCCACCGCTTCTCGCTGGGATTCGCATGGTAGAGGGTCGCTCACTCTTCCCACAAGGAGTTACTCAAATGCGGAAAGATATTTTGCGACTGACTTTCTTGGGCTTGCTGATGATTGCGGTTATTGGCTGCGAGGTCAGTGATCCGGGCAGCCCGTTCCCAAACCAACCCCCCAAAACCTATCTGGTGCTGGCGCCTGCCGAACAGGACACCTTCAACCACTTTGTTCACCTGAAGTGGTCCGGCACCGACCCGGACGGCGAGATTGCTGGTTTCTGGGTCCAGGTGGACGGGGATACTCTCATGTTCACACAGGCCTTTGAGGATACCATCGCCTTCTATGCTCCCGGCGATACGATCGTCGCGCACACCATTCAGATTACCGCCGTGGACGATGGAGGGCTTGCGGATCCCTCGCCAGAAAGTCGCTCCTTTTTCGCCTCCAACACCCGTCCTTCGGTGGCCTTTGCCGCTGAAAGTGTGCCGAATGGCGCGACCGTTGGACGAGGCTTTGCCATCGAACTCGAAGGAGAGGATCCCAATCCCTCTTCCCTGCTCTATTCCATCGCCCTGGATGACAGTATCGGCGGATGGGGAACATGGTCCGTCTACTCCACCTTCCTGTTCTGCGATCCGAGCCTCGATTTTCTGCCGACCAGGGTCTCGCGAATGGATGGAGATGCCTTGACACTGGGTGAACACACGATCTATGCCCGTATCAAGGACGCCGGGGAAGCCGTGGGACTCCAAATGATCTCCGTGCGCATCACCGTTGCGGACGATCAGCATCCCACCATGGATACTCTGGTTACGGGCGCCTACGGTTCGGACAGCTTCTATCCGGACGGTTCCGTCTTCTATAAGGCCAATCGCGAGACGAAGCTGACTTTCGGCGCAAGTGCATCCGACTACTTTGGAATGATCAATGCCTACAGTTATGCCCTCGGGAATCCCCCCCTTGTCTTCTCAGCTTGGCAAGAAGCCCCGGAAATCGTACTTGATGATACACCAGCCGGCGAATACCTGTTCCATATCCAAGCCCGCGACATTGCCGGTGAGGTCAGCGACACGATTTCCTACAGGATATTCATTCTCGACCTGGAACCAACAGACACGATTCTGATTGTGGATGAGACGCGGGATGGAACAGGAGGCGCAGGCAGCCCGAACGACGAACAAGTGGACAATTTTTATGCCGCCATGATGGGTATTCGGCCCTTTACTCAAGTGGACTATGCGACCCACCAGATCGGTGGAGTGAGCTACCTTTCGCCTCTAGACCTATATCGTTTCAGACTCGTCATCTACCACACGGATGACAAGGCCAATTTCAACATCACGGGCAATCGCGCCGTACTTGCCGAGTATCTGGATCGAGGAGGCAAGATGATTTTCAGCGGATGGGACTTACTGGCACCCCTCGGTATCTCGAATGCTCCCGATTCGGCCGTCTATTCAGCTACGGGAACCGCCGAAATACGATTCGTCTACACGTATATGCGACTTTTCTACGCCGTGCGAAGCAGCGCCACAAGTCCGCGGGAATGCACGGGGATGACGGGAGTTGGAGGCTATCCCGATGTCGCCATTGACCCGGAGAAAGTCCCGGCCAGTTGGGCCGGCGCCTTGGACAAATGCTGGACATTCAACAATCGCGGAGAAACCATCACAATCGGCGCCTTCGACGCTGCAACGCAAGGATCCTCCTTTGATGGAAAACATTGCGCCCATGTCTATATCGGACCGATTTACAGCGTGGCTGTGTTCGGATTTCCTCTCTATTTCGCCTATGAAAACCAAGCCGTCGCGTTCATGGGACCGCTTCTTTCGGAAATGCTTGGACCCTAAGCCGACGCATCTTCCGTTTCACTTGTATAGAAAAAGAGGTTCCAATTTGGAACCTCTTTTCTTATGAAACCTAAAGAGCCGCCTTAATCCCGCACTTCTTCACGCCTTTCCACCTTTACGAGCGACAACCTGTGAGAAAGCAAAAAGATAGTGCATACGTGAGGATGGCCGAATCTTGGATGGACGCTGCAACACCTTGAAACTTCGATCGCTCGCATCAAAAATCATAACACCTACCTTTGCCTTGTCAAACTTGTCCAGGTTTGACTTCAACGTCTTTTCTCGCTCCATCGGAAACACTGTCACCACTCGACTTGCGAATGCTTTATATTGCGAAGCTTGGAAAAGGGCTCGTTTCCAGTTGTTAAGTTTTAGCTCAAACGCCCAAAGCTCTCCTGGATAAGAAAACGACTCCGAGAAAAGTCGGAAGGCTCTGTCGCCAACTCGTTTTGCCAGCCTTTGACTCACCAAATGCGCAAGAACGCGAGTTACAATCTGCCTGGATAGGCCACTTTGTTCCACGAGATAATCTTTTGTCCGCGGCGCCACAGGCTTTAGCAATGAAAGGACACGGATGGAGTTTATTCCAGTGGACTCGGCCATATCTCCTAGCTTGGCGACCTGCTTCCTTCGTTGCCTTAATCCCAC
Organism: bacterium; assembly: GCA_043804575.1. Taxonomy (GTDB): domain Bacteria; phylum Electryoneota; class RPQS01; order RPQS01; family DYHQ01; genus JAZDIW01. The sequence continues at coordinate 9,570 of JAZDIW010000230.1, read as the reverse complement.
AGCCGCGATGAAATCAGCCACACCTTGCTGACACATAACTTCGCGTACAACAGTATCAAAGTTCGGGAATCCTGGAAAACTGGCCGGTGCACGAAGGCATTGTTCAAAGGCCTTCGCCATCATTGATTCAGATATTCCTTTACCCTTCATTGAAATCTATATTCCAGCAGTATCTCGAAAGGTTCGAATCGCCCTTTGCCACTGATCCAGATGTCCCGGACCAGAAGAGTAGTCAAATACCACTCCACGATTCTGTAAGTTCGTATATATTGCCTCGGCCCGTTGAATCCACCGAAGGGCCAATGTGAGACGAGCACCCACTGATGCCTGAGCCACGATATCTTGTGTGGCAATGTGCAGTGCTTCCCAATGGTGCAATGTACTTGTGTCCAGCGGCCAAGGAACGTTTCCTGGATCTCTTCGAAGAGACTGCTCCAAGGTCGTGCCCGATAGAACTTCATCAATAAGGCCCACTCGTGACGTCTCTACCAACTCTGGCATGACCAGAATTGAATTCAACAAAGGTATAGAGGTGTACCGAGGTCTAGGTTGCCGTCCACCGGTTTGTGGCTCGAGCCTCGCGGACGAGAATTGTCTTAGGTTGCTGTACCAACCGCAAGCCGTTGCCTTTGCGCCAACGGCATGAAGCAGAATGCCAACTATATCGGTGTAGCCCAAGATCACTTCGTAGTTATTCCGTTCGGCCAACGCATATGTTAAATATAGAAGATTCCCCAGAACATTAAAGTCCAAATGCGGCTGGTATTGGCTTGTTGTGCGCCTAACAATCACGTAGAAACCAGTAGTTTGGAACAGCGAAATGATATCGAGAAACTCTTGCAGCGATTGTGTAGAGCGTAAAGCTGTTTCCGAGAACACTATCGAGACCAAGAGTGGAGTCGGATCTCGGCACTCTGAATGGTAGCGTACGGCTTCCTGACCCATTTGCAGAGCTGTTTGACTCCAAATGTCTCGGAAATCATCAAATGAAACTGTGGGAGCAACAATGTATGATAACTGCAGTCGTCTCTGGAACTCAAGAGTCTCCTCGACATATGCCGAAACTTCTGTGGGCGAGATGAAGTTGCTTCTTGTAAGCCCAGAGCGATAGTAATCATAGTCAGGAAGATGGCGTTCTCGTACCGGTGTCATAGTGGTAGAATAGAACTGGGGATCAACGAGAATCTGCATGCCATGGAATCTACTGCGCACATCGCTAATGTATCGTTGCAGATTCTCTGGGGTTTCTTCTCTCGGACTAAGAATGACACCGCCTAAAGATCCTGACTGAAGTCCGCGGTCCACTTTGTCGGACTTGCCATATCCGTGTTGTGCGTAGATTGCCACGTTTACCCTCCTGCCTGAGATCTCTGGACGTGGGCAAAAGCTGAATCCAGCTTTTCACAAGTTCGATATCGAAGATGCGGACTTTTCGCGATGAGCCTCATAATAATATCGCTCAATTCCTCAGGCAGATCGCTTCGATAATGAGAAGGGGGCAATGGATTGTGTCCAAGGATGTTTGCAGCAACCTCGGTCGTGCTTCTGGTAAATGGTGTCACGAACGGATGGATGCCAGTAGCAGCTTCGTACAGGACTATTCCCAGCGAAAAAAGGTCTGATCGAAAGTCCAGCTGACGCTTTCGGGTGAACTCGAGTTGCTCCGGTGAGAAGTACCCTGGAGTTCCCGGCACGAAACCGGTCATAGTGATCGATTCTGCTTCAAGGTCGAAAGCCAACCCCATATCAAGCAGCACAAAATCAGAAGTCGTCGCACGCTGCATAATGTTGCCAGGCTTGATGTCGCGATGCACCTTCTTTAACGCCCACAAAACGCGGATGGCCTCAGAGATATGGCGGCCAAGGCGTAGCAGATCTTCCACTGAAAACGTTCCTTGATGTCTGAGAAGATGGCGAAGATCACTGCCCTCGATGAACTCCTCGGCGAAGTACAGAAGTGACTGTCCTTTGAAGTCCACGATTGTCAAAGGAAGAGGACCAAGCTTGACGAGATACGGCGTATTGCATTGCTGCATGATTTGCACCTCGCGCCTGGCCCTCGCTGTAACCTCATCCGGGATATTGGTACTCTCGTCTTCTTCATCGCTGGGCGCCGCGCTCACCTTTGGTAGCATGAACTTGACCACACATCGTTTACCCCTGATGGTACACGGGAAAACTATCTTCTGGCCACCCACCATTGGCTCACCAACATTCGTAATATCAGGCACCAAGGCTACAACATCCTGTGCCGTCAAATCAGGTCTCATATCAACATCTATATGCGACTAAAAAAGCGTTCGTATTGTCGGACTCATAACGACGGCCAAGTGGTATCTTCGCCCATGAGGTAATTGTGCATGGAGCGCGCCGCTTTTCGCCCTGCCCCCATCGCGAGAATCACAGTGGCCGCACCGATGACGATGTCGCCTCCCGCCCATACGCCGCGCCGTGAAGTCTTGCCCTCTTCGCCGCAGGCCGTAATGTTCCCCCAGCGGTTCGTCTTCAATCCGGGGGTCGCCGCCGGCAACAGAGGATTCGCACCGTTTCCGATGGAGACAATCACCGTATCACACTCGATCTCGAACTCCGTGCCGGGAATGGGCACGGGCTTCCTGCGCCCCGATGCATCGGGTTCACCCAGTTCATAGCGCAAACACTCCATTCCTCTTACCCAGCCATCACTGTTGTCAAGAATCTTCGTGGGATTTGTCAGAAACTGAAGTTCGACTCCCTCTTCTTCGGCATGATGAATCTCCTCGATGCGCGCGGGCATTTCCTTGCGCGAGCGCCGATAGACGACGGTTACTTTTTCCGCTCCCAAGCGCAGCGCGGTGCGCGCGGCGTCCATCGCCACATTCCCGCCGCCCAAAACGCACACGCGTCGCGAGCGAACGATGGGAGTATCGGCCTTCGGAAATTCAAAAGCACGCATGAGATTCGAGCGTGTCAGATATTCATTGGCGGAAAACACGCCGTTCAGATTCTCGCCGGGCACACCCAAGAAGTAGGGAAGACCCGCTCCCGTCCCGACAAAAATGGCCTCAAAGCCCTCTTCAAACAGATCGTCTATGCTCGTGGTGCGCCCGATGACGACGCTGGGCACGATGTCAACTCCCAAACTGGCGATATAATCCACCTCCGCTTGCACAATGGCCTTCGGTAATCGGAATTCCGGAATGCCATAAACGAGAACACCGCCCGTTTTGTGCAACGCCTCGAAAATGGTGACAGAATGGCCGAGCTTGGCCAAATCTCCGGCCACGGTCAGTCCAGCCGGGCCCGACCCGACAATAGCCACTCGCTTCCCCGTCGGCGGTGCGATTTCGGGAACTTCCACAAGACCGTGCTCGCGCTCCCAGTCGGCTGCAAATCTCTCCAAACGACCAATGGCGACCGGTTCTCCCTTGATGCCCGTAACACAAACCTTCTCGCATTGGTCTTCTTGCGGACAGACCCGACCGCAGATTGCCGGCAGTGCGTTCGCTTCTTTGAGCTTGCGAGCGGAAGCCACAAACTCTCCCTCGGCAATCAGCTTGATGAATCCGGGGATGTCAATCTCGACGGGGCAACCCTCCACGCATTTGGGTTTCTTGCACTGAATGCATCGTTTGGCTTCCACAATGGCAACCTCCGGCGGATAGCCGTAGGGAACCTCGCGGAAGTTGTTCTTGCGTTCCTCCGGCGACTGCTCAGGCATAGCCTGCCGGGGAACCTTCGGCTTCTTCGCGGGAGTATCCACTTTCACCGATGGGGCTTCGCTCATGATCGGCTCACCTCCTCCAAACGGCACAGATGCTCTTTCCAACGCTCGACGGCCTGCTGCTCAAAGACTCGATACGCCTGCTGCCGCTGTGTCAATTCATCGAAATCCACGAGGTGACCGTCAAAGTCCGGACCGTCCACACAGACAAATTGCGTTTTGCCCCCGACAGTCACTCGACATGCTCCGCACATTCCCGTCCCATCCACCATGATGGGGTTCAAAGAGACTTCCGTCGGAAGGGAGTATTTCTTCGTCAGGTTGCAGACGGCGCGCATCATGGGGACAGGGCCCACAGCGAAGACTCTGTCTATTTTCTCTCCTCGCTCGATGACTTGCTGCAGAAGCCCGGTAACAAAACCGTGATAACCGAACGAGCCGTCGTCGGTCGAAATCAGCAGCTCGTCCGAAGTCTTTTCCATTTCGTCCAAGACGATAAGCAATTCTTTCGTCCGCGCGCCAACGATAGAGATGACGCGATTGCCCGCCTCTTTGCAGCCCTCCGCCACCGGCAAAATCTCGCCCGTGCCGATGCCGCCTCCAATGCATACGACCGTGCCGAATTTCTCAAGATGCGTCGGTCGACCGAGAGGTCCTACAACATCTAAAAGGCTCTCCCCCGCTTTCATCCGTCCCATTTCCATCGTGGATTTTCCCACCTCTTGGTAAATGAGCCGCAGGGTTCCGGCCGCTGGGTCTGCACCTGCAATCGTCAAAGGAATCCGTTCCGAAAGTTCCCGCATGCGCACGATGACAAATTGACCGGCTTTTCGCTTGCGGGCAACAAGCGGCGCCTCGACAATCATGTCATAGGTGGCAGGTGCCAAAGGTTTGTTCGAAATGATTCGGTGCATTAGTCCATCATCCATCTATCCTATTTTAACTCTTTTTGTCGGAAGACTGTTCCATCCGCATTCACTCGCTCGGAGATTCCGTCGCTGCTTGTGCCACAATCCTTCGCGTATCGTCCGCTATGACAAGTTCCTCATTAGTGGGAATCACAAATACTTTTACGCGGGACTCCGGAGTGCTGATCTCCGTGTCCCCTTGAAGGGGCTGCCGATTCTTTACCGGATCAATAGCGATGCCCAAGAAACTTAGGGTATCGAGACTCATCTCGCGAACATAGAAGGCGTTTTCTCCGATCCCGCCCGTGAAAACAAGAACATCCAGTCCCCCCAATACTCCGACATAGGCGGCAATATACTTCTTCAAGCGATAACAAAAGACTTTCAGGGCCAATCGGGCGCGGTCATTTCCTTTTTCCGTCTGTTCCCAGATCTCGCGCATATCCGATGAGATCCCGGAGATTCCCATCAAACCGCTGTGTTTGTTCAAAAGAGCATTGGCCTCGCCGGGAGCCAGCTCTTCTCGACCCATGATATAAAGAATCGCGGAGGGATCCAAATCACCGCACCGTGTGCCCATGACCAGGCCCTCCACCGGCGTGAATCCCATGGAAGTGTCCACGGATTTCCCTTGTTGAATCGCAGCGATGGAACAGCCGTTTCCCAAATGACAAGTGATGATATTCAAGCTCTCGATGGATTGTCCGACGAGCTGCGCGGCGCGGCGCGAAACATAGAAGTGTGATGTGCCGTGAAATCCGTAGCGGCGCAGTCCATATCGCCGATACAAAACCTGAGGCAGCGCGTATTGAAAAGCGTAATCGGGAATCGTGTGATGAAACGCCGTATCGAAGACCGCCACTTGAGGCGCGCCGGGAAGAAGCCTTCGGCAGGCCTCGATGCCCTTGATGTTGTGCGGATTGTGCAGGGGAGCCAGTTCGATGCATTCGCGCAGTTTGTCCATCACCGCCGCATCAATGAGAACAGACTGAGTGAGAGCCTCGCCTCCATGCACGACGCGGTGTCCCACCGCCGTAATGTCGCTATGAGCTCGAATCACCCCGTGATTCTTCGAGAGAAGAATGGCCAAGATGTATTCAATCGCGACTTGATGATCCAAGATTTCGCCGGCCAGCTTCACGCGGTCGCCGTCTTCACGGAAGTGGTTCAGAATGGCGCCACGCATCCCAATGCACTCCACGGAACCCTTGGCGCGCACCTGCGACGCCTCATCGCAGAACTCGATAAGCTGATATTTGACGGACGAGCTACCGCAATTCAGAACGAGAACTCTCATCAATTCGTCTGCCTTCGTGGTCATACTTGAAAAAACCCTCTCCTGTCTTGATTCCCAAGCGACCGGCACGAACAAGTTTTCGCAGCAGCGGACAGGGACGGTATTTCACATCTCCCGATTCGCGGAAGAGCGCTTCCATCCAACTCATACAGGTATCCAAACCTATCATGTCGGCAAGGGCGAGCGGCCCCTTATCGAAACCATATCCGAGCTTCATCGCCGTATCAATCCCCTCCGCGCTCGCGACCCCTTCCATGAGGGCATACATAGCCTCATTCAACATCGGAACAACGATGCGTGTGGTCACATAGCCCGGCGATTCAAAAACTTCCACGACCGTCTTATCCAGCATCTCGGCAAAATGCTTCACACGAGCATAGGTGACATCCGATGTTTTCAGAGCACGGACGATCTCGACCAGAGGCGTGCGAGACACGGGATTTAGAAAATGCATCCCAATCACGCGATCAGGACACCGCGTCGCTTCCGCGATTTCCGTAACGGACAGCGTGGATGTGTTAGACACGAAAATAACGGGCTCGGGCCAGGTGGTATCGAAATGCACAAACAGGGCCATCTTGAGCCCCAACTCATCCGGGACAGCCTCGATGACAAATTGCACATCCCCCACCTCTTCCAGATTCACCTTTCCCGTGATTCGGGACAAGATGGCCCGCTTATCCGCGCGGGTGATTCCCCAGCGTGCAATCTCTTGATCCAGAGTCTCGCCCAGCGCGGCCAAACTCGCTTCAAGGGTTTTCTCGTCTCGCTCAACCAAGACCACTTCGATGCCCTTCTGGGCGGCCACCTGCGCAATCCCCCGCCCCATCACACCGGCACCGACAATCGCGATTCGTGTGATCGCTTTCTCGCCCTGCAGCCTCACCGAAGGGAGGTCTATTCCGATCTCTTCTTTGAGAGATTTTTCCTTCTCGTCTGGCATAGTCTTTCCTTATTCGGGGAAGAAAAATCGCGTTTCGATGACTCCGTTGTCCACCGAATCTGATCCGTGTACGGCATTCCTCTCGACATCGATCCCGTACAAGGCACGAATCGTGCCGGGCGCTGCCTTCTTTGGGTCGGTCGAGCCGATCACCTTACGCCAATGCTCCACGGCGTTGTCTCGCTCCAAACGCCCGACCACCACGGGTCCCGATGTAATATAGCGGATGAGGCTCTCAAAAAAAGGACGCTCTCGATGCACCGCGTAAAATTCCTCCGCCTGCTCGGATGTCAAATGGAGGAAACGCAGGCCGGTCAGCATGAACTTCTCCGCCTCTACTCGGGAAATGATGTGCCCGATGTGGCCGGCTTGCACCGCATCGGGCTTAATAATCATCAGAGTTTTTTCCATTCCGGTTGTCTCTTTCGTGCAAATGGCACCCTTTCAGCGTGTCCCCTCGGATTTTGCCGCCGCTGCCGCAGCAAATCCGATGTCCAATGCCTTCAAATTCTGCTTCTCCGTTCCGGCCGGAGCATTGGCTTCTACGACTTTTCGAATCGTGTCATGCTTCACAACACCCGTCAATTCCACCATCGCTCCCAAAGCGACCACCGAGGTATAGACCATTCGTCCAAGCTGCGTTTGTGTCAGCTCAATAATCGGAATCTTGTAGACATTCGCGTATCCCTTCCAGTCACGGACGAGATTCGGATCCACCAAGATGGTGCAGTCGGGTTTCAATCCAACCGCAAAGGCAGTAAACGATTGCTGAGCCAGACTCAAGAAAAAATCAATCGCCGTCGTGCGAGGATAGAGGATCTTTTCCGTGTCGATAATGACATCAATCTTGGTAGGCCCGCCTCGAACCTGAGCCGTATAAGTGGGGCTCTGAACAGTGAATTTGCCCTCTTCATAAGCCGCATGAGCAAGCAGGTCTCCGGCCAAGATAACCCCCTGGCCTCCAACGGCTGCAAGTCGCACTTCAAACCGATTGGACATTCGTTCTATTATCTTCCTTTCTGCCCGAATCTTTGACGGCATCATGCCACGGGCACCGCCATGCTTTTCCTGCTGGCAGCCTGGGCGCGCTGACGCAATTTGGCATATTCGTCACAGAATTCCGGGCGGTCGGCATCACGGTAGAGCTCCCCGACGACCAACTTGCCTGCCAGCTCGGCCGCGTCCATCTTGTCCGCTTTTGACTTCGGAACGGTCTTGTCCTGGATGTGCTGAATCAGTTGCATGGGATCGGGCAATTTGTTGCGCCGTCCAAATTGAGTGTGACAATTCGAGAGCGCCTCGATGACGGCAAATCCATGATGCCCCAAACCATCTCGAATGAGTCGTTCCAACTGCACGCCGTTGCCCACTTGCCCTCGCGCCACATACGTCGCTCCGGCACCCATGGCAAGACTCGCCAAATCGAAACTGGGCTCCATGTTGCCCCAGGGTGCGGTTGCGGCTTTCGCCCCATGGGGCGTTGTCGGCGAATATTGCCCGCCGGTCATGCCATAGATGTTGTTGTTGTTAATAATGCATGTGATGTCAATATTCCGACGGCATGCGTGAATGAAATGATTGCCACCGATGGCCACCATATCCCCATCGCCCGCAATCACAATGACATGCTTGTCCGGCCGAACCAGTTTGATGCCTGTCGCGAAGGAAATCGCGCGGCCGTGCGTCGTATGAAGCGTATTCATGTCCAAATAGCCCGGCGCTCGAGACGTGCACCCGATGCCCGAGACAACGGCGATGTCGTCCTTCAACCAACCCAAGCGGTCAATAGCACGAATCAGACTCTTGACGACGATTCCAATTCCACACCCCGGACACCAAAGGTGAGGAAGTTTTGACATCCGCATGTATGGCGTATAATCAAAGGCCATGGTTAGGCTACCTCGCGAATCTTTTCGATGATTTCATGGGGTTCAATCGGGACTCCACCCACTTTCTGGCAACCCACGATTCTGATGTCACTATGGGCAACTCGTTCCACTTCGCAAATCATTTGTCCCAAATTCATTTCGGCAACGACGATGGCCTTCGCTCTGTGTGACAGACGTCGGATTTCCTCATCCGGAAACGGCCAGACCGTAATGGGCCGGAAGAGACCGGCTCGAATTCCCTTCTTTCGAGCTTCCAAGACCGCCGCATGCGCTCCTCTCGCCGTCGAGCCGAAGCTCACTACGAGAATCTCCGCATCATCCGCCATCACCTCTTCCCAAGAGACAATCTCCCCCCTGTTTTGGGATACTTTCGCGAGCTGGCGCACCTCATCCTGATGGCACACGACGGGATGCGTAGTGGGGAAACCCGTCTTGTCATGATTCAATCCCGTCGCGTGAAACCGATAACCTTCGAAATAGGCCGCCATCGGCGGAACAAGTTCTCCATCACGCACTTCATAAGGACTGTATTCTTCGGGAGGGCATGTCGGCTTAACTCGGTCGAAAATCGTGTATTCCTCCGGTCTGGGCACCTCGAAACATTCCGACATATGACCGATGATTTCGTCAATGAGTACGATGACGGGAAGACGATATTTCTCCGAGAGATTGAATGCACGAATCGTTTCGAGATAGAGTTCGTGCAAATACGCGGGTGCCAGGGCAATCGTTGCGTGATCTCCGTGCGTGCCCCAGCGCGCCTGCATGAGGTCCGATTGCCCGGGGTGAGTCGGCAATCCCGTTGAAGGCCCGCTTCGCTGAACATCCAC
>JAZDIW010000229.1:0-20092 GCA_043804575.1 bacterium | reverse complement strand
GCAAACCATCCGGCCGGAATTTTTAAATCGCATTGATGAAATCCTCGTTTTTCGTCCGCTGACCGAAGAGCATTTGCGCGCCATTGTGGATATTCAGCTCGCACGCATCGCCGAGCGCCTGGCGCTGCAAGACATATCCTTCGAGCTGGACGATGGCGCTCGTAATCTAATTCTGCGCGAGGGCTATGACCCCGGTTTCGGCGCCCGACCCATGAAACGCGCGCTGCAACATCTGTTGCTTGACTCAATGTCGCAGGAAATTCTCGCGGGAAGAGTGGCTCCCGGCGACCACCTGCGAATCGGGCATGCGAATGACCATCTCACTTTTTCAAAGTTGACCTCTCTTGCTACATGATATTGTCATCATAGGCACGCTGGTCGTCTTGGAAGGGCTTTTGTCGGCTGACAATGCCCTTGTCCTTGCGGTCCTTGTGCAGCATCTTCCCAAAGGCCAGCGCCAGAAGGCACTTCTTTACGGTATTTTTGGCGCCTTCTTCTTCCGTTTCGTGGGCCTTTTGGGGGCCTTTTGGATTATTCATTTCTGGTATCTGCGCGCGCTTGGCGGGGGATACCTTCTCTATCTATCCTCGAAACACTTCATTTGGCATGCCTCAAAGGGGGGAGACGGAGAGCGACGCACCGGCCCCGGTTTCTGGCGAACGGTTCTCACGGTAGAGTTGACGGACATTGCTTTTGCGATAGACAGCATTCTCGTGGGCGTGGGGCTATCGCGGAAATTGTGGGTTGTCTATTTGGGGGGGGTGTTGGGGATCATTGCCATGCGATTCGCCGCGGGCGCCTTTTTGAGAGTGCTGGACCGTTTCCCGGGAGTCGAGCACACCGCCTATGCCTTGGTAGGATGGATTTCCGTCAAGCTTCTTGTTGAATCCTATCCGGGATTCTCGGAAGACATCCTCCATAATCCCTCCCACATTCATCTTCCCGTTTGGCTTTTCTGGACGGTGATGGGTCTGATCGCTGTCGTCGGATTTTCTTGGGCGGTTTATGCCGAGAAAAAGAACAAGGGATTGCTGAACAAGGAAACAAAGGAAGAGGTTTCTGCTCCGTGCATACGAGAGGATGAGCAGTAGAATTCGAGGAGAAACTGAGAGAAGTCGGGGAAAGGGCCTGAGCTTGCGCTTCGGGCTTTTTTTTTGTATATTTATTATTTGTAAACGAGCCGTTTTCCAGCCTAATTGCTCCCATTTTCTCTATGGAAAAGAAGATCCGAGTTCTGGTCGCGAAGCCCGGTCTGGATGGGCATGACCGCGGGGCCAAGGTCATTGCGGCCGCGTTTCGAGACGCGGGGATGGAGGTTATCTATACCGGCCTTCGCCAAACCCCCGAGATGATTGTCGAGGCCGCCCTGCAGGAAGATGTGGATGTCGTTGCCATTTCCATTCTCTCCGGCGCACACATGACGATATTCCCGAAGATTCTGGACTTGATGAAACAGAAGGGACTGGACGATACCCTTCTCATCGGTGGCGGGATTATTCCGAAGGAAGACATGGAGAAGTTGGAAGCCATGGGAGTGGGCAGGCTTTTCGGGCCGGGAACGCCGACTTCAAAACCCATCGAACATATTCGGCAATGGGTATCCCGGAATCGTCCATAAAATCTTTTGGGGACGGTTCGACGATGTTTCAAGTGGATGTATCGCACTCAGCGCAGACCCCTTAGAGGAATCCAAATTCAGGCAGATAATCCTGAATCCTGCGTGAATATGTCATTCCCGCATAAGCGGGAATCCATAGGAACCTTATAAGAATACTGGATTCCTGCTTGCGCAGGAATGACACTACGGGATACTGCGTTGCCATATCTCAAACGATGACGCGGGATTCAGGGTGAAAGTTCGGAGGTAATATGTCCGGGCACTCCAAATGGGCCACGATTCGTCGGAAAAAAGAGAAAGTGGATGCGGCACGCGGGAAAGTATTTACAAAACTCATCCGAGAGATTTCCATTGCGGCCCGTGAGGGAGGATCCAACATCGAGGCGAATCCGCGCCTGAGGATGGCGGTCGATGCGGCCAAGACGGCCAATATGCCGGCGGACAACATCGAGCGCGCTATCAAGAAAGGTGCGGGCGAATTAGAGGGCCAAGCCTTCGAAGAGATTCTCTATGAAGGTTATGGACCCGGGGGAGCGGCCCTCATGGTGAGTGTGATGACGGATAACCGCAAACGCACCGTGGGGGAAGTGCGTCATATTTTCACCAAGCGAAACGGCACACTTGCGGAAGCGGGTGCCGTCGCTTGGATGTTCAAAAAGAGCGGGTATCTGACCCTGGATATATCTCAGTGTCCCGAAGACGAAATGATGGAAATTGCTCTCGAAGTCGGTGCGACGGATGTCACAGGCGATGAGGGCGTCTGGGAAATCTACTGTGCGCCGGAAGATCTCTATCGAGTGAAGACGGCCTTTGAAGAGCGGGGGAAAGCGGTGGCTTCCGCTGAAATCTCCATGATTCCCAGCAGTACCGTTCGAGTGGACGGCGGCAACGCCACGACCCTGCTGAAGCTCGTCGAAGAATTAGAAGAACACGACGATGTTCAGCAGGTCTATTCGAACTTCGATATTGACGATTCCGTCATCGAGAATATGAAGTAGCGAGTCGGTCTGTGGTCATTATGGGTGTTGATCCCGGGATTGCCGTCACCGGTTATGGAATTGTCGAAGCTTCGGGTCTCTCGATTCGCTACCGCAGTTCGGGTTGTATCCGAACCGATTCCTCCTCGCCTACCGCGGCGCGCTTGGTGAAAATCGTCCGTCGGCTTCGCGAAGTGATTGAGCGAGAAGGTGTGGAATGCATCTCCGTGGAAGCGGGCTTTGTGGGGCCGAATGCACAAAGCGCCCTGAAACTCGGGCAGGCTCGGGCTGCCGCGCTGCTGGCGGGTGAATTGGAGGGAATCGAAGTGTGCGAATATGCGCCGCGCGAAGTCAAAATGGCCTTGACCGGTCGCGGCTCGGCAGCGAAAAAACAAGTGCAGTTCTTTGTTCAGGAAATACTGGGTCTGATTTTCGAGCCGAACGAAGAGGATATTTCCGACGCCCTCGCTTTGGCCATTTGCCATGCCATGCGCACTGGTAGACCCGTTCCACGATTTACAGAGTAAGCCGTGATTGAGTCCATAAGCGGCATTTTGGTAGAAAAAGGCCCGACACGCGTGGTCGTGGAGCTGGACAAGATTTCCTTGACCTGCCTGGCTCCTCTTTCCACGGTGGAAAGACTCCCTGCGCCGGGGGCACACATCAAGCTATGGACGCACCTTCTGATTCGCGAAGAGCAACCCGAGCTCTTTGGCTTTGCGACACGAGAAGAGCGGTGGCTCTTTCTGAATCTTCTGACTGTTTCCGGTGTGGGCTCTCGCCTCGCGCTGGTGATTCTCTCCGGCGCGCCTGCCGATGACATTCGGCAAGCGGTCGTCGAGGGCGATGCGGATCGTTTGACGGCCATTCCGCGCGTGGGCCCGAAGCTTGCGCAGCGACTCGTTCTCGAACTGAGGGAAAGACTGGCGGATGGGATGCCCGAGATTGCGGGAGGCGTTCCTTCGAAGGATGGGAATGTGGGAGAAGCCATTCGAGCCCTCTTGGCGCTGGGCTTTGGGCGAGCGCAGGCGGATAGAGCGGTGAAATCGGCCTTACAGGAAGGATTGCGAGATATCGAAGAGATCGTTCGACATGCGTTGCGGGTGAGCTGATGCCCCGAGTTGCCCAACCGCAGGTTCTTGACGAAGACCGCGACCTTGATCTGTCGCTGCGGCCGACGACCTTTGACGATTTTGTCGGCCAATCCAAAGTGACGGAGCAACTGCAGATTTTCTTTCAGGCTGCGCGGGAGCGGGGAGAAGCCTTGGACCACTGCCTCTTTGGGGGCCCTCCGGGATTGGGAAAGACGACCTTGGCCCACCTTATCGCTCGAGGGATGGGCACGCAAATACGAATTACGACAGGCCCCGTGTTGGAAAAGCCCGCGGATCTTGCGGGACTTCTGACAAATCTGCAGAACGGCGATATTCTGTTCATTGACGAAATTCACCGGTTGAACTCGGCCATAGAAGAGTATCTTTATCCGGCGATGGAGGACTTCAAGCTGGATATTCTCATTGACCGAGGTCCGGCGGCTCGTACCTTGCAGCTTTCCTTGCCGCGCTTCACTCTCGTCGGCGCCACGACTCGCGCAGGCCTTCTGTCTGCTCCGCTTCTGGCGCGCTTCGGAATGTCCTTTCGATTGGACTACTACGGCGCCAAAGAGTTGCAGCAGATCCTGCGCCGTTCGGCGCGCATCTTGGGCGTCGCAGCCGATGAAGAGGCCTTGCGCGAAATCGCAGGCCGCTCTCGCGGAACGCCGCGCGTGGCCAATCGGCTTCTGCGGCGGGTCCGCGATGTCGCTCAGGTGCGCGGGGACGGCCGTGTGACCATGGCGATTGCGCGCGATGCGCTGAAACTGCTCGAGATCGATGCCAGAGGATTCGATGAAATGGACATGCGGTTCATGCGGGTTCTGATCGAGAAGTATCGCGGCGGCCCCGTGGGGCTGGGCACGCTGGCTGTGACGGTGGGGGAGGATGAGGGAACCTTGGAGGAGATTTACGAACCGTTCTTGATTCGTGAAGGGTTTTTGGAACGCACGCCTCGCGGTCGGAAAGCAACGCGCCTTGCTCTGGAGCATTTTGGATATCCGGCAGCGAAGGAGACACAAGAGAAATTGCTGTAAAGGAGGTATCCAGAAGGCTATGCCAACGATTTCATCCACCTATCAGCCTCGGGGATTGCAGACGACACCTCGCCTATCGGATTTCAAATTCCATTTGCCCGAAAAATATATTGCCCAAGAGCCTGCTCCTCGTCGGGATAGTTCACGCCTTCTGATTGTGGATCGGGTGGCGGGGACCTTCCACGACGGAAAATTCCCCGATGTGGTCAAATATCTCTCTGCGGGGGATTGTCTGGTCATCAATATCACGCGGGTTTTTCCGGCGCGGCTGGATGGCTACAAAGAGAAGACGGAAGCGGATATCGAAGTCTTTCTCCTGCGCCGCTTGACGGATGATTTGTGGGAGGTTCTCGTCAAACCGGCCCGCAAGGTGCGCACGGGCAACACGATTCACATCGGCGAAGAGATGCATTGTGAGGTCATTGACAACACGACCTCCGGAGGTCGTGTCGTCCGGTTCCACTATGAAGGCGACTTCAATCAGATTGTGGAGAAATACGGAAAACCTCCTCTGCCGCCCTATATTCGGCGCGAGCCGCGTCCGGAAGACATCGAGCGATACCAGACGGTTTATGCGCAGGTGACCGGTGCCGTGGCCGCTCCCACCGCGGGTCTTCATTTCACTCAGGCTCTTTTGGATCGCATCGCCCGGATGGGAGTGCACATCGTTTCGCTGACTCTGCATGTGGGTTTGGGCAGTTTCCGGCCGGTGCAGGTGGAGGATTTGTCACGCCACCGAATGGATTCGGAGTATTTTGACATCAGCGCCGAATCCGCCGAGACGATTAACAAGGCCATTGAGCAAGGCAAGAGAGTTATCGCCATCGGCACCTCGACGACGCGCACACTGGAAACCGTCGCCAATTTCAACGGAGGAGTCAAGCCGGCCTCGGGGTGGACAGACAAATTCATTTACCCGCCGTATCAGTTTAAGGTCGTGGATCATTTGGTGACGAATTTTCATTTGCCGGGTTCGACTCTTCTCATGCTCGTCTGCGCCTTCGCCGATATGGAGCTGATCATGGGAGCCTATCGCCATGCGATCAAGGAGAAATATCGCTTCTACAGCTACGGCGATAGTATGCTGATTCTGTGAAGGCGGGCCTTCTTCTCTTGGCCGCGGGCGAGGGGGAGCGATTGGGGGGCAGTGTGCCGAAAGCGCTGATGCCCCTTGGCGGCATGCTGATGCTGCAGCGCTCCTTGATACCTTTTCTCGCCATACTGGCTATCCGCGAGATCATCGTTGCAGCGCCGCCGCGGCACCTTGGGGACGTGCAAGCGTTGGTGTCAGATAAGCCCGGAGTTCGAGTGGTTTGCGGAGGACAAACGCGGCAGGAATCCGCCCGGCGAGCTCTACATGCTTTGAGCCAGGATGTGGAGTTGGTCGTTGTTCATGATGCGGCTCGTCCCTTGATTACGAAGGACTCTATTGAAGCCGTGCTCAGCGCCGCCGAGGAGCACGGCGCGGCCATCGTGGGCGTTCCCATAACGGATACGGTCAAGCGTGTGCGAGGAGGATTCGTGGAGGCGACGCTTCGGCGAGAGGTGCTTTGGGCGGCTCAGACCCCACAGGCGTTTCGACGATCCTTGTATCAAGAGGCGCATGAGCGTGCAGAGGCGGAGGGCTTTATCACGACGGATGACGCGTCCCTGATCGAGCATTTCGGGCTTTGCACCGTCACCGTCGTGCAGGGAAGCGTGCGCAATATCAAAATCACACACCCCGAGGATCTTGTTCTCGCCGAGTTCTATCTTGCTCATCCGTAAATATGAAATGGCAGAAGACAAGGAGCTTACCTGGATGACTGTCCGGTGGCTCCTTGTGTTTTTTAAAAGGGTTTGATGCCCGTGAGAATCGGAATTGGATTTGATGCCCATCGAAAAGCCGTCGGGCGCGCTCTTGTTTTGGGAGGAGTGACGATTCCCTCACCCTGGGGTCTGGAAGCCCACAGCGACGGCGATGTGATTTCGCATGCCATCTTGGATGCCCTCTTGGGGGCCGCAAATCTTGGCGATAAGGGACAGCATTTTCCTCCGACCGACCCACAATTCAAAGACATCCGGTCTGTCCTGCTTCTCGAGAAAGCACGAGAGCTGCTGACCGAGAAGAGATTCACAATCGGGAATATTGATGTGACCGTGATTTGTCAGGAACCGAAGCTCGCTCCCTACATTCCGAAGATGTGCCAGGCGCTGGCAACCGCCCTCAGCATTTCAGATACTCAGGTGTCCGTGAAGGCAACAACGACCGAACAGATGGGATTTACAGGCCGGGGCGAAGGAGTGGCGGCGATGGCCGTGGCCCTGTTGCAGGAGGGAGACAGGCGGAATGCGTAGCGCCCAGCTTGCTGGGTCTGTTGCCGCAGGAGTTTCCCGACACCCAGGCATCAATCGCGATTCAGGAGAGTGACAACGCCCAAATTGGCAGACATTGTCATGGGCGACTTTGGAGCCCAGCAAGCTGGGCGCTACGAGCCCAAGGATCGGCTGCCGGCAGCCGACGCCGCCGTTCGGCAACACGCAAATCTTAATGAAAGCAGCTTCGCATGTTTTTTGAGATGAGGTCGCGGTGGATTTCATGAGCGTCCGTGTTCGCTTTGCACCCAGTCCGACGGGATTCCTCCATGTTGGTGGTCTTCGAACCGCTCTCTTCAACCATCTTTTCGCTCGTCAGCACGGCGGCAAATTTGTCCTGCGCATCGAAGACACGGATCAAAGCCGCCTGATCGAAGGTGCGGTCGAGAATTTGCTCGGGATCTTCAATTGGCTCGGACTCTCCTTTGTTGAAGGGCCACACATCGGAGGCAATTTCGGGCCCTATGTGCAGTCCGAGCGTCTGGAAATTTACCGTCGTCATGCGGAGAGACTCCTCGCGGCAGGGCGTGCTTATCGCTGTTTCTGCAGTGCTCAAGAGCTCGGGACCATGCGCGCCGACCAAGCGGAACGCGGCTCTCTTCCGATGTATGACCGGCGATGCCGTCGGCTGGACGCGGAGGCTTCGCTTCGACGGGCAGAGGCGGGGGAAAGTTGTGTCCTTCGTTTGGCCGTGCCGACAACGGGCACGATTCATTTCGATGACCTTGTGCGGGGTCAGGTTTCCTTTCAAGCTCAGGCGCTCGACGATCAAATTCTCCTCAAGTCCGACGGATTTCCCACCTATCACCTCGCGAATGTCGTTGACGATCACCTAATGCAAATCACTCATGTCATTCGGGGGGAAGAGTGGCTCTCCTCGACGCCGAAGCATGTTCTTCTCTATCAGTTCTTCGGTTGGGAGATTCCGGCGTTTGCTCATCTTCCGCTGCTTCTGAATCGTGATCGAACGAAGCTCTCGAAACGCAGTGCCGATGTGGCGGTCGAGGACTACCGAGACAATGGAATTCTCCCTGATGCGCTGCTGAATTTCGTGGCACTCTTAGGCTGGCATCCCAAGGACGAGCGCGAAATCTTTTCATTGGAAGAGCTCGTTAAGGAGTTCGACTTGGCGCGTGTCGGCAAAGCGGGAGCTATCTTCGACATCACGAAACTGCGATGGCTCAATTCCGAATATTTGAAGCTGCACTCCGATGATGACCTCTACGCAAAGATTCGCCCGCTTTTTCCAACGGATCTTGCCGCACGATATGGAGAAGCGAAACTGCGGTTTACCCTATCTGTCGTTCGCCCGGGTGCGGTTACCTATCGAGAGGTCGTGCAGCGAATCCTCGATATTTTCTCGGCGACTCCAGAACCTGATAGCGAGGCGGCCGGTTGGATCGCACAGGACAATGCTCATAAGCTACTCTGCATTTTGCGTGATGAATTGGCCCGGATTTCCGACGAAGACTGGACGAACTTCGAGGCGATTGGAAACACTTTCAAGGAAGTATGCAAGTCCACCGGTGTTGCCGTGGGATTGAAAGGCAAGGAGCTCTGGAAGACGGTGCGAGCCGCGTTGACGGGACGCCTCGAAGGCCCGGAGCTTGCCAAGCTCATCGCCGTCTGGGGCAAAGAGCGAGTTCTGCACCAGCTCGAGAGAGTCATTCAGAAGTAAGCGAATGCGATAGAGCATGCGCAGATTAGAAAAAACAGGACCGATTCTGCTGGGTCTGGTGATCATTTCCGTATTCGGGCTCTTTCTGCCCGAGTCGGACAGGATAGGGATTACCTATCTGGCGGCACTGCTTCTGGGTCTTGTGGCGGGCCTCGAGGGCTTTCGTGCTCTGAAAAGCAAGTCCTTTTCCCTCCAAATGGGCATCGCGACGGGCGGCGTCCTTTTTCCGGTATTCCTCTTCCACTTAACCCACGAACTCTTCTTGGGAGGCGGGACAGCGGCTCAGACGGCGCGACACGGAGCAATCTTTGCGCTTTCCGGCTTCTTCTTCTGGTTTTTCCTCGTGCTCCTGCCGCCGCTTCGCAAGCTCTATCGTGGATGGCAGCGGACTCTTTTCTACGGCGCGTGCGGCCTTCTTGCCTTGGCTGTCCTTGCGACGGGTACGAAAGAGAGCATCATCTTCTTTTGGTGTGTTTTCTTTCTCTTTGGAATTCGTTGGAGCCTGCTGCAATCGCTCAGTCCGACTCTCCTGGCCATCTTGATTTTCATTGCAGCCCTTGCGGGCTCAACTCCGTTTCTCGGCGGGGGCGTGGGTGCAGAGACCTTTGTTCCATCGGTTCTCTCGCTGAAAGGAGTCCTTCTGGCAGGGCGTGTTGCCGGCGGTCTGTTCGAAGTCTTGCGCATCGGCGTGCGCATCTTCTGCATTTTCTTCGCAATCTTCGGAGCTTATCACTGGACAGCCGTGCTTCTGTTCGGCTCAGGGCGCGTGCGAGCGAAGCTCTTGGGAATTTATTTTTTAACGGCTTTGGTTCCTCTATTGCTCTTTGCCACACTTGTCTTCTTCGGCCTCTATCTGATCGTCGCGAGCTATCGCTCGGCGCTGACCAAGAATCTCTTCCTCGAAGAGCAAACACGATTTCATCGCTGGGTCGCGGCCATTTCCGCACGGCCCTCGTTCTGGGAAAGCCTTCGTCAAGTCGAAGGAGGCGCGCGCCGGCTGCCGTTATCCCTGCTGGACCTGTATCCGAAAGCTCTCTTTGATGTCTTGCGCCAGGTCGAGATGCCGTCGGACTCTCTGCGCGTTTACGCGGTCGTCGGAGGGGAGGATACGGTTCGCCTTCCCAAGGAGCTCTTCGAAGGAGGGACCGTGATGGGAGCCTGTGGTCATGAGCTCTGTCTCAATGCTCTCTTGCCCACAACAGGTTTTGTGCTTCGCGGTTGGATTCCGATCACACGGGACTTCTTGCAGCAACTGAAGGACATCACAGGCACGGACATCACCGTTTATCCGACCAGTGCCGCCGAAGCTGAGTTGCAGGTCGATGTGCCTCGCGGAATGGGTTTTCGCCTGTCGTTTGCCGAGGAGGATTCGACGGCGGGATTCGAGCGGATTTCCACGCGTGAACCGCATCGAAAACGAAGTTGGTTGGATGCGGAGTTTGTGGCGGGCATCAATACGCTTCAGGGTGTGGATTGGCCCACCGGAGCGATGATTCAGTATCCCTATATTCTGCGGTTGAGTCCATCGCAGCTGTGGCAAACGGTCTTCAATCCTCGCGAGCCGATTAATTTGGGGATGCGCGCGGCCTTCTATTTCTTGGCAGTCGTCTTCTTGGGGGGAATGGTTGCCATCAGCTTGTTCGGTTGGCGTGTTGCCGGTGGAATCAATCGCTCCGCTCGGTCTCTGGAAAAGGGAGTTCAGGAGTTGCGTACGGGTCATCTGGATTATGTCATGCCGATGACCGGAGGAACCGAGTTTCGCCAGGTGGCCGAATCCTTCAACTTGCTGACGAGTGATATTCGGCGAATGCTGCGCGATTTGGCGGAAAAGGAACGGCTGGACAGCGAGCTTGCCCTCGCGCGCGCCATCCAAGAAGCGCTTCTGCCGACGGCATTGCCGCGCCTACCCGGAATTGCGATGGCCGCTCGCAGTCTGCCGTCTCGAGTCGTTGGCGGCGACTATTATGACCTCATTCCCTTGCCGGACGGAAATCTCCTGATTGCCGTCGGGGATGTCTCGGGAAAAGGGATCGCCGCCGCCTTGGTCACCGCGAAGGTGCAGGCGTCGCTCCATTCCCTGGCGGGGACTTTCTCGTCTCTGCCGCAGCTCATGGACAAACTCAATCAAGCGACTTACCGAGGAGCCGCGCCGGGTATGTTCGCCAGTCTCTTCTTGGCCCGATTGGATCCTCAAAACGCTCGCCTCGACTATGTAAATGGAGGACACGATTTTCCGATTCTGTGCCGGGATGGTCAAGTTGAATTCCTCAAAGAAGGGGGGCTTATCTTAGGCGTTTTCCCTGAGGCCACCTACTGCCAAGGAACCGTCGAGGGACTTCAGCATAGCCGGCTCTTGCTCTATACCGATGGCCTTGTGGAAACGAGAAACCGCCGCGAGCGGGAGTTCGGCGTGGACGCTCTGGCCGAAATTATCAAGACACGGCAGGGCTGCGCCGAGGATCTCTTAGATTGCCTTTTTTCTGAAGTCGAAGGTTATTCGGAGGGAGAACCCGCGGAAGACGATCGCACAGCCATGCTGTTGGTTTTCTGACGGGGAGCCATTTCAAAAAAGATATGCGCGTTGTTTTCCTGGTTCACTACAGCATACATAAAAAATAACACAGGGAAAACTCCCGCCGCGGCACGTGTCTCACGTGCCCGGCCAAGCTCACTCTCAGCGGGGCAGGCGAGACGCCTGCCGCCGCGATATGTTGGAGCGTAGCGCCCAGCTTGCCGGGCCAAAACATCCTATCGAGACAGGAAGAACTCAAATGAGAGTTGTTGTCCTTTGCGGTGGTGATTCGGGGGGATGGGTCGTGTCGTTGGCCTCGGGCGATGCAGTCGGCCAATGGCTGGCGCAGGCGGGCTACGAAGTGGTCAAGCTGAATCCATCAAAGCCCGAGAGGTCTTTTCGGGCGGACGAGCCCATGGCGCCGCCTCAGATTGGCGCCCAGCCGCCCGACGCGCCACCCGACCGAAAATTTGATCCGTCACGAGTCTTGAAATTCTTGTCGGCATTGGAGAAACTTGCGCCCGACATGGCCTTTCCGATTCTTCATGGCGGTTGGGGTGAGGATGGCAGGATTCAGGGCGTTCTCGAGTGGGTTGGACTTGCCTACACAGGCTCCGGGCCTTTGGCCTGCGCCTTGGCGATGCACAAGCAGAAGGCAAAGGATATTTGGGATTTCGTCGGCATTCGAACTCCAAAGGGAATTGTCGTGTCCCAACACCAGATTCAGGAACATAGAGCGATTGATGACGCTCTTGGTGCCATCGGTTTGCCCGCCGTCTTCAAACCCCTTCGCGGAGGCTCGACGATTGGATTGACCATTGTGAGGGAAGAGAGCGAGGTTGCCGCGGCGGTTCAATCGGTAACGGAACTCGGAGAAGATCTACTGATTGAAACCTTCATAAGCGGCCGCGAAATCACAGCTACAATTCTTGGGGATGAGCCGATGCCCCTGATCGAGATACGCCCTCACGAAGGACTCTATGATTATCACAACAAATACACCTCCGGGCGTTCCGATTATCTTTGTCCCGCGCCTCTGGAGGACGCCGTCACGAATCGAATCAAAGAAGCGGCCCTTCTGGCCTACCGCGCCTTGGACTGTCGCGGATTTGCGCGGGTGGACTTTTTGTTGACGCCGGAGAGCGAAGCCTATTGCTTGGAACTGAATACTCTGCCCGGAATGACTCAACACTCGCTTGTCCCGAAAGCCGCGCGAGGTGCCGGCATCGAACCTCCCGAGCTCGTGGATCGCATCGTTCGAGAGGCCTATGGCAGATAGCCGCGACGACGATTTCATGCGTATGGCGATGCGCGAGGCTCTTCGCGGCCGGGGCAGGACGAGCCCTAATCCTCTCGTAGGCGCCGTGATTGTCAAGAGAGGCCGAATCCTCTCGCGCGGGTTTCATTCTTTTTTCGGCGGCCCGCACGCTGAAATCATGGCCCTGTCGAAGCTGCCCGAAGGTCGCGCCCAGGGTGCGACGCTCTATGTCAATCTCGAACCTTGTTGTTGCTACGGCAAAACGCCACCCTGCACGAAAGCGATTGTCGCCGCCGGAATTCAGCGCGTCGTCATCGGCTGCGAAGATCCCAATCCACTTGTGTCGGGCAAGGGAATCGCCGAACTTAAAGCATCGGGTATGGAAGTGGTCAGCGGCGTCTTGGAAGAGGAAGCAAAGAGACTCAACGCGCCCTATCTGACTTACATCACGAAGAAGCGCCCCTGGATTTTGCTAAAAATGGCGCAGACGCTGGACGGTCGCATGGCTTTGGCTTCGGGGGATTCTCAATGGATAACTGGCGAGGCCTCACGGCGCGAGGTTCATCGAATGCGTTCACGGCTTGATGGGGTGCTGGTGGGAATTCATACCGTCCTTCAGGATGATCCGGAATTAACGGTTCGCTTTGTTCGAGGGCGAAATCCGTGGCGTGTCGTCCTTGATTCGAGTTTGCGTATTCCTCTTGAGGCGCGAGTGCTTCATCATCCGGAGCCAGCGAGGACCATTATCTTCACCACGAACCAGGCATCTGCGGAAAAACGAACTGCCCTCGAAAAACTAGGGGTACGAGTCTTTGAAGTTCCGCCTTCGAATGGCGGAGTCGTGGATTTGCAGGCGGCACTCAGCAAGATGGCCGAATTGGGAATCATGTCGCTCTTGGTGGAGGGTGGCGGTACGGTGCATCGCTCATTTTTGCTCTCCGGTTTCGCGGATGCGCTGACGGTTGCCATCGCACCGAAGTTCATCGGAGGCGACGGCAAGGCCAGTGTTGGCGCACTTGGACTTGAATCTCTGACGAAGATGCCGGAATTCGTTTGGAGGCGACGACGCATGATTGGGAATGATCTTTGGTTGGAGCTGGAGAATGTTCACCGGCCTGATTGAGGAAATAGGCAAGGTTGACCTTGTTCAAAGGCGCAAGGGAACTTTGCGCCTTGGAATCGTATCGCCGCATATCGCAGCAGATTTGAAGGTGGGGGACAGCGTCGCCATCAGCGGCGTCTGCATAACGGTTGTCTCGTGCGATGCTCATCGTTTCGAATGCGACATCATGGAAGAAACCGTCCGAAAAACGACCTTGGGGAACCCTCAAGCGGGGGATCTTGTTAATCTGGAAAGAGCCCTTCCGGCAGGAGGCAGGTTCGGCGGACATTTCGTGCAAGGGCATGTTGACGGCCTCGGGACGGTTCGCCGCGTCCTCTCAGGTGAGTCGGAACGCAAATTTGAGGTCTTGTTGCCGCAGGAACTCGCAAAATATGTGGTTTCAACGGGCTCTATCGCGATTGACGGCGTGAGTCTGACGGTGGCGCGCGTGGATGGATTGCGTGTGACGATTGCGCTCATTCCTCATACTTGGGAAAACACTACACTTGGCAAATTGCGAGCGGGTGCCAAAGTGAATATCGAGGTTGACATCATCGGAAAGTATGTAGAGAAGCTCTTGCCGCGGACCTGAAATAGGCATTGTCTGTTTTCACAGAATATCATTGAATACGATGAGTCGCAGAAACATATCCTCAGGTTCTCCGATGGAAAAGCCAATCGGCTTCTCGCGCGCGGTTCGAATCGGCAACATGATTTCCGTTTCAGGCACGGCGCCCATTGCCTCGGATGGAACGACGGCTCATCCGAACAATGTCTATGAACAGACCAGATATTGCATCCAAATCATAAAGAAGGCGATCGAGGAAGCGGGAGGGTCGTTTGAGAATGTCATCCGCACTCGTGTCATGCTTACCGACATCTCGAAATGGGAGCAGGCCGCTCGTGCCCATGGAGAGTTCTTCTCAAAGATTCGGCCGGCTTGCACTTTTGTTGAAGTGAAAGGTTTCGTCAGAGGCGACTGGCTCGTGGAAATCGAAGCCGATTGCGTTATTGAAGAATGAGACGACCATGTTAGATCGGATTGAAGACGCCGTTGCGGATTTTATGCAGGGCAAGATGCTCATCGTGGTGGATGACGAGGAGCGCGAAAACGAAGGGGATTTCATTCAGGCGGCCGAGAAAGTCACGCCCGAATCCATCAACTTCATGACGAAGTTCGGTCGAGGCATGGTCTGTGTCCCGATGACGGAAGAACGCGCTGATCAATTGGCGCTGCCGCCGATGGTGCGCGACAACACGGCACTGTTAGGAACACATTTCACGGTTTCGATTGACTATCGGCACGGCACCTCCACGGGAATATCGGCTTACGACCGCGCGCGAACGGTGTTGGCGGTTTGTGACGCGCAAACGAGGCCCGAGGATTTCGCGCGGCCCGGCCATATTCACCCCTTGCGCGCGCGAGATGGAGGAGTCCTGCGTCGAGCCGGACACACGGAAGCCACGGTGGACTTGGCTCGCTTGGCGAATCTCTATCCGGCGGGTGTGCTATGCGAGATTCTCGCCGACGACGGCTCCATGGCTCGCTTACCGGAACTTTCTGAGCTTGCGCGGCGATTCAATTTGAAGATTGTCTCGGTCAAAGACCTCATCGCCTATCGCCAGAATACCGAGACGCTTGTTCAGCATGTGGTGACCGTGGATTTCCCGACACGCTGGGGACATTTCAAGCTGATGCACTTCCAGGACTTTCTTGAGAACAAGGATCATCTGGCCATCGTGAAGGGAGAAGTGAGCGGCCGCGAACCCGTGCTGGTGAGAGTTCATTCGGAGTGCCTGACGGGAGATGTCTTTGGCTCTCAGCGATGCGATTGCGGAGATCAACTGGTGACGGCGATGCAAATGATCGAAAAGGAAGGTCGGGGAGTGGTGCTTTACATGAGGCAAGAAGGGCGGGGGATTGGTCTGGCGGCCAAGCTTCAAGCCTACCTTCTACAGGACAAAGGGCAGGATACGGTGGATGCGAATCTTGCGCTTGGATTCAAGGCCGACTTGCGCGACTATGGAATCGGCGCGCAGATTCTTCGCTTGCTGGGCCTTCACAAAATTCGCTTGATGACGAATAATCCCAAGAAGGTCGTCGGATTGAAAGGCTACGACCTCGAAATCGTCGAGCGCGTACCTATCGAGGTCGAGGCCACGGAAATCAATCGCAGCTACCTGTTGACCAAGCGAGACAAAATGGGGCATCTGCTCACTGTTCTCGGCCACAGTCACGATGATTCGACACCGTAGTACCATTTCTTGAAAGCTTGTCTTGTTCTTCTCCGCATTCGCCGCGCGCCCCGCTTTTTTCACCAGCCCTCATTTTCCACTAGACCCCACCGTCCTCGGTGGGGGGACATGTTGGAACGACGGAGCAACCCGTGAAGTGATAAACACGGCTCAACGCGCAGACCTTTTTGAAAACCGAACTAATTTTGGATAGACATGCGAGCAGTCGTTCAGCGAGTCTTATCCGCGCAAGTGCGCGTGAAGGGTGAGGTCGTCGGCAAGATTGGCAAGGGATTGCTGATTCTTCTCGGAGTCGCACCTACAGACACCGAAGCAGAAGTTGCGTGGATGGCGGAAAAGTGCGCCGGGCTGCGCATTTTCGAGGACGACGAAGGTAAGATGAACCGTTCCCTCGAGGAGGTCGGCGGCGCGGCTCTGGTCATATCCCAATTCACGCTCTTCGGTGACTGTCGCAAAGGCAAACGGCCAAGCTTCGTCGGAGCCGCGCCTCCCGAATTGGCCGAAGCTCTCTATGAGAAATTTGTGCAAAATCTCCGCGGCCGCGGCATAATCACCGAATCCGGCATCTTTGCCGCCCGCATGGAGGTCGAACTCACTAATTACGGCCCCGTAACTCTCATCATAGACAAGTAGTCGCTTTGTATCTTGCCTCCTACCGCTAAATCTTCCGCATTAGCCCGATGACCTTGCCCAAGATTTGGAAATCGCGTTTGCCCTTCTCGACGATAATCGGTGAGAAGCGCGGGTTGGCCGGCATCAGGCAAATGCGATTCTTCTCGGGCCGAAAATACTTCACCGTTGCCTCGCCCTCGAGCATCGCCACGACAATGTCCCCTTTTTGCGCCGTGGATTGAGGACGCGCGAATAGAATGTCGCCGTCGAAGATCCCGGCTTCCTTCATGCTGTCCCCTTTCACTCTCAAGGCAAAAGTATCCGCTCCTCCCGCGACTGCCGGATCCGCAGCGACTCGGCCTTCGAGATTCTCTTCAGCGAGCAGTGGCAAACCCGCCGAAATTCGGCCAATTAGAGGAATCAGCCGAACACTCCGTCGCCTGCCTTGAGACCTCTCGGTCAGCGCAATGCCGCGCGAAAGCAGCGGGCTGCGCGACAGATACCCTTTCCGAACGAGGACATCCAAAAGGTAGCGGACACCATTGGTGGAGGTGACCTCTATCGCTTCGCCGATTTCCCGGAAGGTAGGCGGGCGCTCGTTATCTTGCAGATAGCGCTGAATGAATCTCAGCGCACGCCCTTGTTTTTCTGTAAGTTCCGGCCACATGTTCTTTCCTCCATCTGAACAAATGTAATATACTGAACATGCGTTCAAAAGTCAAGTCGAAAAAAGATTCCCACGCGACTTTGCGAATGAGAATCATTCTCAAAGATTCCAGGCTTCTGGCTGGGATACTCTTCTATGCTTTTCCGAGCCTCCTGCGCGTATAGGGAATCAGGCCTCCGGCCTCGACAATTCCCAAAATCGCTTCCGGCAGGGGAGGGAAATCGAATGTGCCCGCGGGCGCGACAATTTTCCCCTTCTTGAAATCAATCGTTATCTCCTCGCCAGCCTCGAGGTGTTCAGACGCATCGCTCGAGGTGACCATGGGCAATCCGATATTGATGCAATTGCGGAAATAGATGCGCGAAAAACTCTTGGCTACGATGGCACCGATGCCGGCCTCTTTCAAGCAAATCGCCGCCTGTTCCCGTGAACTTCCGCAGCCGAAATTCTTTCCCGCGACGATAATATCTCCAGGTTGCACTTTCTGAACGAATTCGGGATCCTCATCTTCCATGGCATGCTTCGCCATTTCCTTCGGGTCGTTGATGGTGTAGGTGTATTTGCCGGGGAAGATGACATCCGTATTGACATTATCGCCATATTTCCAGACGCGACCTTTTACAATTTCCGGCATGAGGAGTCCTTTCGATTTCAATCATTCCGGCCCGTATGCGCCACTGCAATTCAGGAAGACAACGCCGCCCGAATTGGGAGACACTATCCATAGCATTTCATAGCCCAGCAAGCTGGGCGCTACGACTTCGGCACTAAAGCCACTTCCCTGCCAAGATCCCGGCGGCAAGGAGCAGACCGTATTGCATGTGGAGCTGCGCGGTCAGGACATCGGCGAAGGCGAGAGGAGAATCGGGCTTGGTATCCAAGCTGCGCACGACTTTGACAACCTTCAAAGCCGCTGGCAGAGAAAGCAGAGCAACGAAGACATACCATTCTACAAGGTTCATCAGGACCATAGGAATCAGCCAGAGAAATGCCAGAGCGAGTAGAGCGGAGTAGAAGACCGAAGAGGTTCGGGGATTCAGATGGACGGACAGCGTCTTAAATCCAGCTTTCTGATCCGTAAGGATGTCGCGCAAATTGTTGGCGTGAACGATGGCCGTCACGAGCAGAGCCACAGGCACACTGACAATCATAGGTGTCCAAGAGAAGCTGCCGGTTTGCACGAACCAAGCACCCCAGACCATGAGAACGCCGAAGAGAAGGAAAATCACAGGCTCGCCAAGAGCGCGATATTTTAGATTGATAGGTCTGGCTGTATAGAAGAAACCGCCCAAGAGTCCGCCTATCCCCAAAGCCACAATGACCCAGCCGCGCACCGCCACCAAATAAATCCCAATCAGAAAGGCGAGCAAGAACATCAAGAGAGCCGCGCGGTAGACTTGTTCGGGACGGAGCATCTTCTGCACGAGCAGTCCTGAACCGTTCATGGGTTGCGTATCTGCGCCCGTCTTGTAGTCATAGAAATCATTGAAGAGATTGCTGCCCGCATGGATGAAGAGTCCTCCCAAAAGCGCGGCGATGAAATAGAGAAAATGGAAATGGCCTTGCGTTGCCGCCAGAGCTGTTCCCACCAAAACTGGTGTTAGAGATGCGGTGAAGCTGAATGGCCGAGTAGCGCGAAACCAAATCTTTGCGGATGGCATATTCGATTTCCTTCCTTTAGAAGCCCTTGATTATGGATAAAGACTATCGTTTACAGATCGCGGAAGTCAATAATCTCGCCCGCGATCGCACTGGCGGCGACGGTTCGAGGGGAAGCCAAGTAAATCTCCGATTTCGGATTTCCCATGCGGCCGAGAAAATTGCGATTCGAGGTGGAGATGCAGACATCTCCGTCGGCCAAAATTCCTTCGTGATTGCCCATGCATGGGCCGCATCCGGGATTCAGGAAAATTGCTCCTGCCTCGATAATCGTCTGCACATAACCTTCCTTCAGTGCAGCAAGGAGTGTCTCCCGAGAGGCGGGGATAAAGATGAAGCGCACGCCGGGATGTATTTTTTTTCCTCGTAGGACTTCGGCAGCAACGGCAATATCCTCCAGGCGATTGTTGCAGCAGGAACCCAAGAAGGCTTGCTGAATCTTTGTGCCTGCGAATTCTCTTGCGGGCTTCGCGGCATCCACATGATGCGGCCCCGATACCATCGGTGGCAAATCGGAGACATTAAAAGTCAGGGCCTCGGCATATTCAGCATCCGGGTCGGATTCAATCTTGATAGTGGACTTACGGGTCCGGCCTTGGAGCCAAGCGCCCGTGGTTCGGTCGGGTCGTATGAATCCGTTCTTTGCACCGATTTCGACCGACAAATTGGGCATGACGACGCGGCTGGCCATACTCATTTCGTCTATGACGGGGCCGCAGAATTCGATCGAGCGGTAGAGCGCGCCGTCCACGCCGATGGTGCGCGCCAAATGAAGCATGAAATCTTTGGAAGTGACCCCCGGTTGAAATTTTCCTTGCAGCAAAATCTTCATGCGCTCGGGCACCCGCAGCCAAATCTTTCCCGTCGCCATGATGACAGCCGCTTCGGAGCGCGTAATGCCCGTGCCAAATGCACCATAAGCACCATAGGTCGTCGAATGACTGTCCGCACCGACGACAAGTGTTCCGGGAAGCGCCCATCCCATTTCCGGGAGGACTTGATGACAGATTCCCATGTCTATGTCATAGAGCGTGATGCCCTGCTGTGCCGCGAACGCCCGTGCTTCTCTGTGATTATTGGCGAATTTCTCATTGGCTGCCGGAACACAATGATCCAAGACAATGACATGAATCTCCGGGTTCCATACCTTTTCCACACCAATCTTCTTGAATGTCTGAGCAATATAAGCCGTGTTATCATGCGTCATGCAGACATCCGGGGTGACCTCAACAATTTCCCCTGGAATTGTCTTGTCTTTGCCCGCTTTTTG
>JAZDIW010000228.1:0-8440 GCA_043804575.1 bacterium | reverse complement strand
CGATTCCTTGGGAGCAGTCAACCACAACTAATTTCGCATTTCGGGAACCGTCAATAATGGGATCCGCCCAGAAATCTAACTCCAGACCCACTTTCAAGTAAAGGTCAGCCCGCGCAACCTTGATCATATAGCTGGGCAATACTTCCACAGAATGTGGATCCGTCGCGCCCTTACAGATGTAGTCCACTTCGGCAAGCGGCCCGGCAATCTCTTTGGCGATGGATCCGAGATCCGTCGTCGAAGCAACGATGCGAACCTTGGCCAAGCACAATGTGGAGATGATGGGGATAACCAGGAAATATGTTAGTAGTCTTTTCATTTTCGTCTCCTCAGAAGGGGTGGGGTTTGTGTGGACCCAACGACCAGAGAAATTGCAGGGTCGCCGAATAGAAGGGGTCGGAAATGTCCGAACCTTCATGACGGCGCAAGACAAACCCGAAGCGAGAGGTTTCCTCGGCTAAGGCAAAACCCGCGAAGATCCCGTAGCCGCAATGATAGACGTTTTCGTCTTCAGCCCCCTGCGTGTAGTCATGGAATGCGCCAACATTCCATCGTCGCCGGAACTGATAATCCACGGCGGAGAATGTCCCGAATGAACGCACATCCGAGGTTTCGCCGTGCAGAGATGCCGAATCCTCATGACTCTCTCCAGCGCGCACTGTCCGAAAATTACTTAGAATTTCACCGACGAGGGTGAGCGACCGATAGATGTCCGGTCGCCACTTCAGTTTGAAATCGAAATTGGCCAGAGTCGCGTAGCGATTCTCCGCGGGTTCATGTTCCCCTCGAAGCAAGGAGGCTCCGGTTTCCAGAAAAGTCGTCTCCCCGAGCGGAACAAACGCCGAGACTCTGCTCAGAGCAGCCATGTCGGGTTGAGTGACTTCATGTTCATCTCCGTCGCCGTCCTCAGCGTGATGATGATGATGCGTGCTCAATCCGCCTGTTTTGAGCATCGTCGCTGAAACTACCCATGCCGTGTTTCCCAGCGGAACAAGGCACGAGAGACCGAGTCCCACATCCTTCAATCCATCCTCACCGAATATCTCCTGAAACATCAGCGGCCGTTCCATCCACGACCACTGATGAGGATGCTGCGTATTGAGCCTGCCGAAATCCGCCAGATATTGACCCGCCTTCATTTGAAGTCCGAGCGGAAGTCCTCGCAGCAGCGTCATATAAGCCTCTTCGACTTCAATGGGTCCCTCTACACCGTGGATGCCCAAGAAAATGTCGGCTCGGGCGAAGGGATTGAGGTAACCTGTCGCGGCGATCTCGAGCTCGTGAAAATCGAGGATGGGCTTTTCCGCTCGTTCCGGATTGGATTCATCATTGTTGTGAACGGAAAGTCGAACATCGCCGATGAGACTGATGTCGGGATTGACCATAGTTTGAGCCCAGATGAACTGGGGACCGATAGCCAGTAGAAATCCAAGTGTTATGCAGAAAGGTGTTTTCAACATAAGAGTCTCCTCCTTGGAGGCAAGAATCGTCAAATTGAAAGCGAATGCGGAAGAGAGGGATCACACCCTCCCTGCAATCGCAACGAGAATTACAGCGGAAAGTTTGGAGGATTGTGTGCTATGAGAGTGGAGGAGCCCGCTGAACTAACGGCGAGTGAGTCGGTCTGAGCTGAGGCGGGAGGTAAGAAATCAGGCGGAAAACAGTGGACGGAGAGAAATCGAAGGGAAGGTCAGGCGGTGTGGCGACATCGGCCACGAAGGAGACAGCATGGATGCACGCCGGGCAATGGCTCGCATGACTACAGTCGGTATGATCATGCTCGAGTGGAAGAAGAATCGAAATCAGAAGAAAGCAACCTATGAAGATCGCAAGCTCTCTTTTGAATCGCCTTTCTTGATGTCCAATCACGGCTTGAATTCTCCCATGCCAGGCCACTTGCGTGCGCAAATTCTTTCGCGCCTAACACCGAAGCAAAATATGTAGAAAAAGGCGGAAAGTCAAGGCATTCGTTGAATCCTAAACAACATGGAGAAGACGGACTGTGTCATGACAAACGGAATCCCATTTCCTCAAAAGAGGAGACTCCACTTACCGCATATTCTTTGGATATTGCAGGCTGGCCCGTGTGAGAAAAAAATGGCCCCAAGGAATCATCCCTGGGGCCATCCGTTTTCACATTTTTCTCAGCGCCTAATTCCTCACAGAAACCACCCGGTAAAATCGCTTCTCAAAAGTGGCGGCGTGGCCTGTGCAAGTGTACGGAGGAGCGGTTACGATGACCGGCGGCTCGACAAAATTCTCAGGATCATCCGAATCGTAGATGTGATATTCGTCGGCATTCGTCGGCGTCCATCTCAAAATCACATCGTCGCCTGAGCGCACAACGGTCAGATCCGCGACGGGATACAGCTCCGCCGTCCAGTCAATCTGCACCGAATTGGACAGTCCCGATTCGCCATTGGAATACTGTGCGGAAACCTGATAAGTGTACGGGCCAAACGGCAAGTCTGTCATCGGATCTTCATAGTGCAGCGCCTGGATGAGCGAATCAATCTTGCCGCCGTTACGATAGATGTTGTAACCGAGAAGCGAGGCCAATGCGGCCGACGGAGGTGATTGCCAAGTCAGATGCGTCGTGGAGCCGATCAGCTCGCCTTGCAGATTCTGCGGCGCATTATTCGCCACCACAAGCACGACTCGCACATCGTCCACATACCAACCTTCCAGAGCACCGCTATTGTCGCTGCCGAAGCGAAAACGAATCTGAACATTGCCGCTGTAGCTCGCCAGGTCACAGACGACCTCCGTCCAGTTGATCGTGCCACCGAAACACGGCGTTCGGCATGTAAACGGCCCCGTATAGGGATTGCCGCCGCCGGCAGTGCATCGAATGACTTTGTTGTAGCCGCCCGCAGGTGTGAGCTGCGTCCAAGGCCCGCCATCGGCTGAAATCTGAACAATCCCGCCGTCATAGGCGGAATCCGGATAGTAGCTGGATACCTCGGCTTCCATCCAATGCCAGAAGCGAAGTTCCGCGCGACCCGTCAGGTTGATTGTCGGCGTTACCAGCACCGCATCCATGTGGCTGGCATAGGTTCCCGTGCCGGTATCGCCGCACTTCCACGCATGCGTGGGCGAATGCGATTTCTCGGTCGAAATATGCCACTGGTCAGTCCAGCCCGCTTGATTGGGCGCGTGTGTCCAGCCGCCTTGGCCATTCTCTATCGTGTCATAGAAACCGCCGATGGGCAATTCCACGAGAACATATTCCGTACGACCACCCGCCATGTCCACTTCGAGGTAGAAAAAGGCGCGATCCATCGAAGGAGCCGACGGCAATACCTGAACCGTGAACGCGGTCATACTCCCGGAATGACCCGGATCCAGTATAGCGAGCGTGCCTGTATTCACGGTGACATTCAGGTCATCATGGTCGGTTGTCAATGTTCCCACCAAGGATGTCGCGCCGGATGAACCGCTGTTCAGAAGCGTCAGTGTCAATCCGACCGTTTCACCGGCATCCATCACGCCATTGCCGTTGCCCGTGGCATCGTTCACGACGGCGGAGCTGATGCTGAGCCGCGGGGCATGTGCCGTGATGTCGAACGAGTCATACCACTCGTCCCGCGCGCCTTCCGTGGCCGTCACACTCACATGAAGAACACGCCCGTCCGGAACATTCGGATGGACAACCGCTTCAAATCCCTCGGGAATCGTCGCCTGCTGCCCGGCTTGAATGGTGCCGTAATATTCCGAGCCGTCCGTGATGCCCAGATAATCGTCCGTCGTGGCAATCGTCACCGTGACATTCAACGCATCTTCCGTGCCGAGGTTCTCTTCGGTGAGCGTAATATCCAGAGTCTCGCCGAAATCCGCCAGGCCATTGCCATTGCCGCCGGGAATATCGTCGATCGTTTCGCTTCGCGTGATGACATAAGGCCCGCTCTGTACCGTGATGGGAATCGCGGCCTGATACGGATCGCAATCGTGCCCCGTCACCGTAATGTGAAGTGTTCCCGTCGTCGTGGCACCCGTGCCGAGATTCATCGTGGCCGTGCCATTAGCGAAAAGATATTGCGAAGAATAAATCTCATCGTTTTCGTCATGGACACAAACAAGCGCCCAGTCACTGATTCCCGATACGGTCACATCAAAGGTGGTCATTCCGATGAAGAGCACGGCATCATGCGTGACCGAGATGTCCACGGGAATCGCCGTCCACAAGTCCACGGATGCATCGCCCATGATATTGTACATCTCGAAATAGCGGCGCGTCGTCGAGGTGTTCCCGAAATAGGCGTAGTAGCGAATCTTGCCGTAGTTCATCATGCCGCCCATCCAGGTCTGATTCTCCTGGCCCGCGTTCACATTCGCGCAGAATCCCTCGAAGACTCGCTTTTCGAGGATGTCATCCTCCGTCCAATAGGAAGTCACGCTGGAACCCATTGCTCCAATCGCCGCATGGTCATCCCGAATCCAGGTTTCCATGAAGCATTCGCTGCTGTAGGTGAAATTGCCAGTGACGCACGAGTAGCTTTGCACATAGGGATAGACCGTATTCGTCAAGTTGTTCACATCGCTCTGATAGAAGACCGGCCCATCGGCCCAGTAAGTCTCGGCTCCATGTCCAGAATAGGTCGAGAGCGAGCGACCCGCGTTATGCGCATCTCGCACCTGCTGGGTCGTTGCACTATAGGTATGGCAGTAGAGTCTGTCGCAGGTGTAGCCGTCCGGTTGCAGGTAGTTGGTGATGACAAAATTATGCGTCCCTTCGGAAACGGTATAGTTGTCTTCCGATGCCATGAAGACGGCTCTCTTTTGCCAGTTGGCAACGCCCCCCGTCATCGTATTCAGCTCGTAGGTCCGCGTCTTCATGATGATATTCGTGATGTCCGTCAGATCCGCGACCGACCATCGCCCGAGATCCACATCGGGCCAGTAGTCGGTCCCCTCAAGCATCGAATAGTTCAAATCTGTTTTCGGACTTCCCTCACCGCTGCCTGTCCAAGCGGGAATCGGCCCCGAATCGCCAATAAGCAGAACAAAAGTCGGCGGAATCGGCCAGGTGTCATAGGCCTGCTGGATGTAGGCCTTGATGAGAGCGGCCGTGCTGCCGGTCTGAGTCGTTGTCACGAAAACCGGCCGGAAGCCTTTGTCAAATTTCCATTCAATATAGTTCAAAAGATCCGCATTCGATCCCCAAGCCGGTTCCGTGATAATCAGGAGCAGCGGCGGCTCGGGCATTCCGTTCAAATCGCGAATCTGCTGGTCAAGCGAAGTCTTCACAAGCAACCGATCGGTCATGGACTCAAACGGCAAACTGCCATAGCGCGCTCGCTTTGCACGCGTCAGCTCCATGTCCGAGCCGGAGAGAGAAATCCGCAGGCTCGCCGAATTCAGAACCTTCACCTGTCGTGCTCCGGGATTGATGTCAAGAGGATAAAGAAT
Source organism: bacterium (assembly GCA_043804575.1). Classification (GTDB taxonomy): domain Bacteria; phylum Electryoneota; class RPQS01; order RPQS01; family DYHQ01; genus JAZDIW01. Next base: position 3,031 of record JAZDIW010000228.1, on the reverse strand, counting down.
CACCTCAACAAAGCGGTATCCACGGATGATCCCGATTTCGCCGAGCTTCACCATGACGGGAAGCTGAAACGCATCCGTTGCATAGACGGCTTCGTCGAAATTGAATGGCGCATTCTCCCATGCGCCGGGAATCTTCTCGATGGGCGCTTGAACAGGATAGGGCGGCGAAATAATTGCCAGCTCATCGAATGACATTGTCGTCACATCCACATTGACTATCTGGAGTGTCGCTTCGGCTCCATACGGGATGCAAACGAACTTGCGGATGGCAAGCAGCTCCGGATGGCCAATTTCTCCGAAAATACCACCATCCACGACAGCAAGTCGCGTGAAATCGCCGCCGCGCGTCGCAATGGTCTCGCGCAAAATGCCGGTCAGGCGATAGTTCAAATCAATGCCGGCGGGACTTGCCGCACGGACTTCCACAATCGGCGGTGCCTGCCGCGAGACGCCGTCGAAGGCAATCCACGGATCCACCTCGCTGGCAAAGGCCGAAAAGCCGATAAGGGTCACCAGCGCCAGACCCAAGACCAATCTCAAACAACTCTTCATGTCATTCCTCCTCAGAGTAACGGACTCTGACCTCTCTCTTCTAATCTAACTCAAATGTTTTCAAAGAAAAACAGTTGGGAAATCCACTCGATTCTTTCAACAAAGTATGATACTCAAAAAAGGCCTGTTTTGCAAGCAAAATCTTCGTCCGGGCGCCTCTGAAATCGCCGAATCGAGGGGAGAATCCTCGCTCCAAGTCAATTTGACCCTCGCTTGGATTTTCGCTATATTTGCACAGTCACCCGGCAAACATAAACGGGCCGGGCGACATCCCACATCTCGCGCGCACGCGCGTAGTAAATAAATAACTCTCTTTCTCTCTTCAAAGAGGTAAATAGAAAGGTCTTTTTAACCTCTTTTAAAAGAGATTAAGAAAAAAGACCTATCCACCTATCTCTCTTCCCTCGGGGGGATTCTAAAGGGGGGCGCTGTTTTTCGCCGAGCCGTGTCTTCCGCCGAGCCAGGTTCTCAACCTGGCCGGAATCACTGTTAAACGAGGCGCGTCGCTTGGCCGCTCGTCTCACGGCGCGGGTGCCTGCACCAGATTCCCGCTGTGGCAGGTGGCACCCTCCTGACACCCTTTCCCGCCGTGGCGGGTGTGCCACCCGCCCGGCCAAACAGTGTTCTTTAAATGCGAATCCGATTCCTGAATTGGCCGACATATACAAAATCAACTTGACTCTGATGAAAAATATTTGTATATTATGTGTGTGCCATGACACATCCCGCTCCGCCTCCGCACTCGGCCACTCCAATCCAATGCCAAGGAAAAACAGGGGAATCATCCATGAAGACCATAACACCTCTCTTCATTCTGCTTGCCTTCGCCCAAGCGAGCCTCGCTCAGCTTTCGGGGCCGCTGAGCGGCACACTGGGGCCGGGGGTGTTCCATGTCGTGGACACGATTTCGGTGGAATCGGGGGACAGCTTGACGCTTCTACCGGGGACGACTTTCACATTTGACGGTCCTTACCCCTTCAGGATCTATGGGACAGTCCTTGCAGAAGGCACCGAGACAGATTCTATCGTTTTCACGACGGACACAACAGCTAATCCCGACCGCTGGCGAGGATTGCGGTTTTCGGGCTCTTCCGCTTCCGGAAGCCGACTCGCCTATTGCCGTATCGAGAGAGGCTTCGCGACGGGCTATGCGCTGGACAACTATGGCGGCGGAGTGTCCTGTAGTGATGCATCACCTGGCTTTGCAAATTGCATTTTCAATGCCAATACGGCGTATGGGGGCGGTGGGGTCGATCTCAGCTACCCTTCCTCACCGGCCTTCGAGCACTGCGCATTCACTGGCAATACGGCGAATTTGGGCGGCGGTATATTGTGTGAAGGATTCGGCCATTTCATGAACTGCGCGTTCACTGGCAATGCGGCGGATTTGGGCGGGGGCATTTGGTGCCTCGGATCTCCTGATTTCACCAACTGCGAAATCAATGGCAATACAGCTCAAGGTTCGGGCGCGGGTGTCTATGTCTGCGTCAATGCGTCTCCAGTCTTCGAAAACTGCAACTTCAACGGCAATTTCGGGGAGGGAGTGCAATGCCTCGTTTCGCAGGCAACCTTTGAGAATTGCGTCTTCTGGGGCAACACGGGATACGGCATCTACGCCCTAAATGACTCGTCTGCTTTCACTCATTGCACTCTTGTTGGCAACGGGCCCGGTGGTGTGTACTGCTTGCGCTCTACGCCTACATTCAACGGTACGATCATTGCTTTCTCCCAAGGTCCGGGAATTTACTTCGCCCTTGATTGCTCGGCCAGCGAAATCCAATACTGCGATTTCTTCGGCAACAGTGGCGGCGATTTCGTTTATGAAGTCGGCGGTTTCTCGTTCGGCCCGCCAGGGATTGGGATATTGGACAGCGCGAATGCCAATGGAGAAGCGTGTGATGCCTACTCAAACATTTTCTTCGATCCCCGCTTCGTGGATTTCTCTTCCTACGATTTGCATCTGACGGATTCGAGTTGGTGCCTCGGTGCCGCGGATCCGGCAAATCCCCCTCCCGCAGACATTGAAGGAAACCCGCGTCCAAATCCGGCGGGTTCCCGTCCGGATATCGGGGCCTATGAAAGCGAGCATGCAACTCCACCCGAAGGTTTGTGCGGAGCACTCCGCGGCACCCTCGGCCCGGGCACATTTCACATCACTTGCACGATTTCCGTCAATGCTGGAGATACCCTGCAGCTCCTGCCTGGGACAATCTTCACCTTTGAAGGGCAATTCGCCTTTGAAGTCGAAGGAGCACTCTTGGCCGAAGGAACGGAGAGCGATTCCGTCATCTTCACGACTGACACACTTACGAATCCGAATCGCTGGAGAGGGCTGCGTTTTTTGGGTTCGGAGAGTTCCAGCAGTCGTCTTGTGCATTGTGTGATTGAATACGGCCACGCAAGCGGCAGTGCACCGAATGACAACGGAGGAGGACTGTATTTCGACCATTCTTCGCCTGCCTTGACGCATTGCACGATT
>JAZDIW010000227.1:0-8687 GCA_043804575.1 bacterium | reverse complement strand
TTTGCAAGATAATTATACCATCCCGAACATGAGTGAGGCACGAGTTATAGAGAAATCCTGGGACGAAGTCCAATACGGTGGCAGCATATATGGGGATCAAAAGGATGGTGGCATAATCGAGAAGCTTTGGAGAGCTCAGAGGGAAATGCTTGCTCAATTGAGGATTGCTTCTGAAGCATTGCTCAGTGTGAGTTATGGGAATGCGATTGAAGGTAAGAAGGTTCGCCCTGCACTATCTGCAGCTGAAGGATATCAAGAAGAGGTTCGTTCACTGCTTGAAGGAGAATCTGAGGGGGATGGATCCAGGAAGTAAACACCTCATCAGCCTATCCTCCAGAAGGTATCTTCACTAAGGATGCAGCTACTATCGGCCGAGTGACGGCATCTAGGAAGGTCAGTCCTAAAGGAATTGGTTCGGCGATAAGCATGATACAGTACTTTGTCAATCGAATAGCAAGGCTAACCGTGCGGCGGGACAATTCTGCACATCGTGTTTAAAAGGCCTGCCAGAATCGAATAATCCAAGGGGAGACATATGCCTAATCTGTACATTGTTATCGGGGAAGCGGAAACAAGGAAATCATCATGCATTAGAGCATTATCGGGCGTTTGCCGAAGAAAGTCTTATGAAATTGCAACGCAAAACGCTGGCGATATTGACATCTATATTCCAGGCACTTCGTCTCTTCAGGAAAGAGGTATCTCACCTGACGATTTCATGGATGAAGTGAAGCGAAATAGCAGTGAGAATGTATTGATGAGTCTATGGATATCGGCCACAAGTACTCAACCCGACGGTCACACATATATCCAGAGATTCATCACTTCCGGATGGAGCATAAAGGAGATCGTCGTCCTCGGAGAAAATCACTTGAATCTACCAGCCAACTGTCCACATCCACATTTCATTCCTAAATCTCCCATTATGCCAGCAAACGCCATTGCAGCGCAAATCAGAGAGCAGTGGCAATGGTTGTGATGATCCATGCAAAAGGAAGAGGCTGAATGAAACTGAAGGTTGTTTTGGAGCCAAGCGACGAGGGTGGATATACGGTCTATGTTCCCTCGCTTCCCGGTTGCATCAGTGAAGGCAACACTCGCGAGGAAGCGCTCGCAAACATTGGAGAAGCAGTTGAGCTCTATCTTGAACCCTGATAAGTGCGAGTAATTTTTCAACAAATATGGCTACCTTTTCGGCCGTCCGGGGCATCCTTGACGGCCGGAAACATATTCTGACATTCATAATGCAACTATGATAACGAAAATCATCGAACTTGTGGCCGCCTGGATCATCTCGGCAATTTCATCTATGGGCTATTTGGGGATAGTCTTGCTGATGGGCATTGAGAGCGCTTGTATTCCGCTACCCTCGGAAATCATCATGCCCTTTTCCGGTTACCTCGTCTCGACGGGCGTGTTCGATATCTGGCTGACCGGTCTTGCCGGTGCTGTGGGTTGCGTCTGGGGCTCCATCGTGGCCTACTATGCGGGGCAATGGGGAGGAAGACCCCTTGTCGTGCGCTACGGCAAATATGTTCTGATTTCGGCCCATGATTTGGACAGAGCGGATCATCTTTTTCAGCGCTATGGCGAAGCTATCGTCTTTGTCTCTCGCCTTCTGCCGGTCATTCGGACTTTTATCTCTTTCCCCGCGGGCGTGGCGCGAATGCACTTTGGAAGATTCGTCCTATACACTTTCGTCGGTTCGTTTCCGTGGTGCTTGGGACTAGCTTGGGTTGGCAAGCTCATGGGTGAAAATTGGACGCATCTGAGACATATTTGGCACAAATTCGATTATGTTATCATCGGGCTGATTCTGATTGGAATCGGCATCTATGTTTGGCATCACATAAGAGCCTTCACCTTGCGAAATCAAGCAGATTGACATGAGACCCTTCGTCGAACAGCACTATCCCTTTGCCGAAATCGAAGCCAAGTGGCAGGCTCGCTGGGCCAAAGAGGGCATCTATCGCTGGAACTGGAACTCCGACCGCAAGAAGCTCTATTGCCTCGTCATGTTCGCCTATCCCTCGGGTGATAAGCTCCACATCGGGCATTGGTACAACTACGGCCCCACGGACACATGGGCGCGATTTCAGCGAATGCGTGGCTATCAGATCTTCGAGCCTATCGGATTTGATGCCTTCGGCCTGCCTGCGGAGAATTTCGCGGTTCGGCAAGGAGTCCATCCGGCGCAAAGCACTCGCCAAAATGTGGATTTCATGCGCACGCAGCTCCAGAGAATCGGGGCCATGTATGATTGGGACTATGAGGTGGACACATCAAGTCCCGACTACTACAAATGGACTCAATGGATGTTTCTGCTGTTGTTCAAGCGCGGCCTGGCCTATCAGAAGGAGGCTCTGGTCAACTGGTGTCCCTCCTGTCAGACGGTGCTGGCCAATGAACAGGTCACTTCCGAGAGCAATTGCGAGCGGTGCGGAGCCGCTGTGGGCAAACGCAATATGCGTCAGTGGTTTTTCCGAATCACGGCTTATGCTGACAGGCTCCTTGAGGGACTCGAGCGTATTGAATGGCCGGAGAAAACGCGTCTAATGCAGCGATACTGGATCGGCCGCTCCGAAGGGACGGAGATCCATTTCCCCGTCGAAGGGAGCAATGAGATAATCAAAGTCTTCACCACGCGGGCGGATACCCTCTTTGGCGTAACCTACTTGGTCTTGGCGCCCGAATCCCCGCTTGTGGCCAAGCTCATGATGCGGGAACATGGCTCAGAAGTGACAAATTATGTCGAATTGGCCTTGCAGGCGTCGGATGTGGATCGGGTGGTCGCCGACAGGCCCAAGACCGGTGTATTTGCCGGGGCCTATGCGCTTCATCCTTTGACGAATGAGCGGTTGCCTATCTGGGTGGCCGACTATGTCATTGGCTCCTATGGAACGGGTGCGGTAATGGCGGTCCCAGCGCACGATGCACGCGATTTTGCCTTCGCAAGGCAATTCAACCTACCCATCGCAAAAGTCATCAATCCTGCGGATATCCCCATTGATGACGAAGAGATGGAGGAGGCGTTTACGGAATTTGGGATCATGGTTCACACGGGCGAGTTCAGCGGAATGGCCTCTCAGGATGGGATAGAAGCGGTGGGAAGGAAGCTATCTGAAATAGGGCGGGGAGGACCGCAGACGGCCTACCACTTGCGAGATTGGACGATTTCCCGCCAGCGATATTGGGGTGCGCCAATCCCTATCGTTCACTGTCCGGAATGCGGGCCCGTGTCCGTGCCGCTTTCGGAGCTGCCGGTCTTACTTCCTGAAACGGCTGAGTTTGCACCGAAGGGCAAATCTCCGTTGGGATCCGTCGAAAGCTTCATAAAAACCAGGTGTCCGCAATGTGGGGCTGATGCCTCGCGCGATCCCGATACGATGGATACCTTCGTCTGTTCCTCATGGTATTTCATGCGCTACCCCGACGCACGGTTGGATACAGCCCCATTCGATACAAACCACCTTAACTCCATGTTGCCGGTTGACCAGTATGTGGGTGGTCCCGAACATGCCATGGGACATCTCCTATACGCCCGATTCTTCGCGAAAATCGTCCATGACGCCGGCTACCTGCAGGCCGATGAACCTTTCGCCAGGCTCAAACATCAAGGAATCATCCTGAGCCGAGGCGGACGCATGTCCAAAACCAAGGGCAATGTCGTCAATCCCGAGCCATTTCTTGAAAGGTTCGGCTCGGATGTCTTCCGATGCTACCTGATGTTCACGGGAGACTATGAGCAAGGCGGAGACTGGTCTGACGAAGGAATAGCCGGAATTGAACGGTTCCTGAGCAGAGTATGGCGTCTTGTGAATGCCTTAGTCAAAATCGAAGTCGCTGATAATAAAGAAATTCCACGCGACTTGGAACAAGTCCTGCATTACACAATCAAGACGGTCACGGAGGATACAGAGACCTTCCATTTCAATACGGCTCTCAGCCGCATGATGGAGCTGACGAATTCGTTGTATCTATATGTTGGTTCCGATCTTAAGGATGTTAGGTGTTCCCCCGACATTCTTCACGCAGCCAGTGTTTTGGTCATGCTCCTGGCTCCGTATGCGCCACATCTGTGCGAGGAACTCTGGGAGCGCCTTGGGCATAGGCGGAGCGTTTTTGAGGAATCCTGGCCTTCGTTTGACGAATCAAAGGCAAGCCGCGAAATCATCACGATAGTGGTTCAGATCAATGGGAAGCTGCGTGACAAATTTGAGGTGCCAGCCGGCCTGCCGACAGAAGAGCTGGAAAGAATGGCGCTTGGAAAAGAGAAAATCCAGCAAGCTCTATTTGAACGGACACTTCGCAAGACAGTCGTCATCCCAGACAAGCTCGTGAATATCGTCATAGAGTAGAAGGCCGCAAATAGACCGAGAGAGAAGGTCAGGAGATCCCTGACCTTTATCTTTATTATAGATTTACACTTAAGGATTCATGTGGCTTGTCCCAGGATTTTCATTGTCACATAAGAAATATTATGTAAACTATGAAAAGGATTCTTAGATTGGCTCAGCCAATGAGTTCCATTTCATAGTCCCCTCCACTCTGCTTATTGGCGGCATATTTGAAGCGAGTTCTTCCGGGCAAAAATAAACCCGGAGAACGGTGCATTGGTCTCCGGGTTGAAAGAAGTCGCAGTGGGGATAGAATCGGCTTATGACGCTCCGGGAACGATGAGCTGCAAACCACTTCCCCAGACATTGAAAAGCATGTGGACGACAATTGCAGGAGCAAGACTTCCGGTGGTTTCGCGGAAATAGCCGGCAGCCGCACCAAGAATGAAGGTCGAAAGCGCAATCATCGCCATTTGTGCCGCTCCGGCGCCCTTTGTCAGAAGGAAAAAATGCGCCAGGCTAAACATGAGTGCAGCTATTACAGTAGCATGCGAAATCCGAAGCCGAAAGAAAGATAAAGAACCAAGAACACGAGAGGAAAGATAGGTCTGAATAAGTCCACGAAAAACAATCTCTTCAGCAATACTTGCGAGTATCCAGACTTTGACGATTTGTTGCAGGAGATTCATATTGCCAAAATCGTAGGACGGTGTGGGACCCGCTATGGCCATAATCAAACTGGCAAAGATGCCTCCGACAATAAGGGAAACCAGAAATAGAGGAAGACTGACAAGAATCGATTTCCATATTTTCAGATCGCCAGAGAACCGAAAACCAAACCGCCCAAATTCCCCACTCCATATCGTTGAAATTGCCAGCAGTGCAATCAGCAGCTCTATCCCCTGTCTGACCAGAGGTTTCACCCACCATGGAGCCGCGCTAAGGCTGGCTCCCAAAGCTGCAACGACTCCACGCGCAGGAAGATCAACAAGAATCAGAAGGGCAATTGCAGTGAGAACGGCATATAGGGTTTTCATCATACCCTAAGACATTGAATCATGAAGAATTTAGCGGGAGCGTCTGGGAATCGAACCCAGCCAGCCGGAGGTCATCCGGCCGCAAACGGTTTTGAAGACCGCGGGGGCCACCAGGTCCCCGTCCGCTCCCATGGTTTTTCAGACACGCGATGGCGAAGATGCCGCTTGGGGTGGTGCGTTGGTTTGAGCAAGATAACGAGCCACAAATCGGCGTTGAATGCCGGAGAAACTGCCATTCGACATGAAGAGAATCGCCGTGGGCTCTTTCCCGGACTCGGAGAGGAGCCAATCAGGTATCTCATCATTCATCAGATGCGCGAATCGCCGCCCCTTTTCCGACAGGGTTCGCTCAAGCTCGGCCACATCCAGACGCTGTTCTTTCGGTATTTGGGCCTCGCGATGAATCGTGCCAAGTAGAACGGCATCCGCCCTTCCAAGCGCATCGGCCAATTCCTTTTGGAAGTAATTCCGAACCGTCGTATTGGATCGTGGTTCAAAAACCGCAATTAGGCGTCTTCTCGGAAATCCTTCTCGGACCGCATCAATGGCCGAAGCGATGGCCGTCGGGTGATGCGCAAAATCGTCAATGACCGTCAGATTCCCGGACTCCAGGAGCAGTTCCAGTCGTCTCCGCACACCGCCGAATGTCGCCAAGGCTTGGGCGGATTCGGCTTGGCCGAAACCCGCCTCAACAACCGTTGCGAGCGCCATGAGGCCATTTAGGCGATTGTGTTTCCCGACAAGACTCCATTTCGCTTCGCCCTTTCCCCTGCCCTTTGCCTCCCAACGGAGCTTGCTGGCCGTCGGTAGCAGCCGCCAATCATTCTTCGCGTGCTCTCCTACCCAAACCACGCGACATGGCGACGCTTCGGCTATTTCCCGTGTGGCGGCGTGATCTCCATAGGCAACGACCAAGCCATCTCGCGGCAACAACCTCAGAAGCAGATGAAACGTTCTCCGAATATCATCGAGCGAAGAAAAAACATCCGCATGGTCGAACTCAATCGGCCCTAAAGTAAGAATGTGCGGGAAGTAGTGAAGGAATTTCGAGCGTTTGTCAAAGAATGCACAGTCGTATTCGTCCCCTTCCAAGACCGCCCATTGACCTTCACCATAATGCCCACCGAATGGGAAGTTGACAGGTTCTCCGCCGACTAAGAAACCAGGATTCTCCCCGATTTTCTCGAGAATATGAGCAATGCAGGCGGCCGTCGTCGTCTTTCCATGGGTTCCCGCGACGACGATGCGCTTCTTCTCTTGCCAGGCGAAAAGCCGAAGAAACTCCGGAAAGGAATAGAGTGCAAAGCCCCGTGTTAAGGCGGCCTCCACCTCAACATGACCTCGCGAAAGGGCATTTCCGACAATGACAGGCCATCCCGTCGGGAGATTCTCCGCACGGTAGGGAGTCCGGAAGGGAACCTGCAATTTCGCCAAGAGGTCCGAGGCCGGAGGATAGACGCCATCGTCCGATCCGGTCACTTGCCATCCTGCATCGGTCAGAAACGCCGCGACATTGACCATGCCGATACCCCCAATTCCCATCAGATAGACGCGGCGCTCATCCTGTGGTCTCATTCTGCCCCACAAATTCCCAATAAAAATATAGGCATAGCTTGCCAGATTGTCAAGTGAATAGAATCCCTTTTTTATTTGCCTTGAAGAAGAGAGGTCAGAAGCTCAATTTGTCTTTTCGCTCTTTCTGACCGCATTACCGCTTGTTGGTCCCTTTGTCTCTGAAGGAGGATTTCATAGACCTTTGTTAGGAGATACATCTCCCGTTCGTCGAATTTCCGGCGACGACCAACAATCTTCTCGACATCCAGTAGGTCGTCACTCGGCTCCCCATTCCCCATACGATAGAAGAAGGAGGCCGGCCTTGCCTCGAAACGCGCTCCAATTCGAGGATGGCCTGCTTCATGCGTGAAACGAATATGGACGGGCCGCCGGGGCAGATTCTTCGATAGGAGGGAATCGTGCAGCGCAACAAACGCCCGCTCAATCTTCTCGGGATTGAAGGGCTTGCCCGCGTCGAAAGGTGCGAGTTCCCGAAAGAATTCGTCGCGCTCTTTTTGGCAGCCCTCCATAATCTCCGGATGCTGCTTGAAGAGCTGCTCGACATACCAGCGGCGGCGCATGAGATGAATGTCCACGAGAACCGCATCGGTGCGAACCCGCTCCACCTCCTGCAGGTAAATTGCGGGGCTCTGCACATCCCAGAGACTTTGAAAAACCAGGGCATTGGGAGGCAGTGTTCTCAATATCTCCTGTGCCAGCGAGGTCGCAAACCTATCTCCGGAACGATTCGCACTGCCAAAGTGACCGGCGACATTCCATAGAGTTGGAATGGCCAAAATCGCAAATAAGAGCGTTCTTGCCATCCCGGTTTTTGGCTTGACGATCTGCCATAGACTGGCCGCACCGGCAGCCGCTATCAGGCAAAGAGCGGCATGTGCCGGCAAGAAATAGGGTGCAATATCAGGAATATCATAGTTCACATTGTAGAGAATTCCGACGAGCCAGACAAGCGCGAGTGCAACAAGGACTTTTGGAGAATGCTTTGCCAGGCCAATCGCCCCAAGCAGGATAAGTCCGAGTCCCCCCCACCCCATTTCGCCGGGCAATCCGGCAAAATATCCGGCAAGCCTCGCGATGCTTCCGCTTTGAAACATCCAGACTTGATATTGCCATCCGGACAAGTGCCGCCAGAGGAGTGTCGGCGTTTCCGGATTTCCCCAGTCCAGAGCGGGATTCAGATGCGAGCGTATGGGCAGGAAAAGGACAATCGAAGCGCCAAGAATTGCGGACAAGAGAATCGCCGTCAGAGCGCGAGGTGCCTCTCGTCTCAGCTCGAAGCAATGCAAGAAGGCTACAACACCCAAAGGAAATGTCCAAAGAACTGTCAGATGATTTCCCAAAGCCAGCCCAAAGACAAATCCATAGGCTATCCATGCTCGATTCGAGCAGAGATCCTTGCTCAGGAGATGAAGACCAAGGGCAAAAATCACCGAAACAAGGAAGAGCGTCAATGGATAGACTTCGGCATAGGTAGTCGTCTGCCATGTGGTGAGAGAAAAAGCGAAGGGAAGCACACCCGCGCAGGCAAAAAAGCTCGCCTGCGTGGGTCGAAGACCAAAGTGTCCTCGCGCCATGTTTGCCGCCGACCAGAGGAACAGTCCGCAGGCCGCGGTCATGCAAAAAACGGAAAAGAGCACCATTCTTCGGGCGACATCGCCGTGGGGAAGAAAGGAGAATACGCGGCCAATAATCGTATAGAGGGGGTAGCCTGTCGGATGGGCAATGCCCAAGGTATGAG
>JAZDIW010000226.1:0-6835 GCA_043804575.1 bacterium | reverse complement strand
CGTCCCCTGGCGCTCCTCTCCACTCTGCTTTTCTTTGGGGGAGTGGCCTTTGCTTGGTGGATTCTCCCCGCGGCGCTCGGATTCTTGGGTTCCTTTGCGCAATTCGGCCTGCAGAATCTCTGGAGTCTGAAAAACTATATCAGCATGGTCGTGTTTCTGCTTCTCGCTTTTGGGGTCATTTTCCAGCTTCCGCTGGTGATGGGGGTCCTGATGGCGCTGGGGCTCGTGCCCGCCGGCTTCTTCCGGCGCAACCGGCGCTATGCCATCGTCATTATCTTCATTTTGGCGGCCCTCGCGACTCCCACCACCGATATGCTGACGATGCTCCTGATGGCAGGCCCTTTGGTTGTTCTCTATGAGATTTCCATCGTTGTGGGTTCAATGATCCAGCGAAAGCGCCAGGCCGAGCGCGAAGAGTCGCTCGAGGCATCGCCTTTGTCATGAAGGAATACACTCTGAGAAAGGCCGGTTTTGGTGGGAAGAATAGGCTCTCGCTTCGGTCGAGCAGATACTCAGAACTTGATTTCGTGGGAAAAATTTCTTATTAAATTGAGTGCACGATAGAGATTATCTTGATCCAACATTCATTGCACGGTTTTCTCTCCTATTTGAAATCGCTTATCGCGAACACACCCTTTAATCTGTGGAGTTATTATAATGCACCGCTTCAAACGATTCTTCGCATCCTGGGCAGGTCTTTGTGTCCTCATCGCTCTTGCCACTTCCTTCGTCATCGGCAGTTCCTTTGCCGTAGAGGGCGTCAAAACCCTCAAGCAGCGCTCCGAAATTCCGGACAAATACAAGTGGCGCCTGGATGATATTTATCCGAACCAGGCGCAATGGGAGAAAGATTTTCAGGCCGTTGAGGCCATGATTCCCGACATGGGGAAATACAAAGGGACTTTGGCCGAGTCTCCGGAAAAAATGCTGGAATTCTTCCAAGCGCGCGAAAAGCTCTTTCTCCTTTTTGAGAAAGTGCAATCGTATGGCTGGCTTCTGCATGACCAAGACACGCGCAGTCAAGACGCCATCGCCATGCGCGAGCGAATGATGAGCATGGGAACCAAGGTGGGCGAATCGATCTCTTGGGTATCGCCGGAAATCGTCGCCATTCCTCGGGACAAGATCGAGAAATTCCTCTCGAGCCATCGCGAATTGGCCATTTATCGCCATTATCTCGACAATGAGCTTCGGACGAAGGAGCACACGCTTTCGCCGGAAGAAGAGAGAATCATGGCTCTGGCGGGAGAAGTGATGTCGAGCCCCGCCATCGTCTCTCGAACCATGCGGGACACGGACATCAAATTTCCGGCCATCTTGGACGAAGACAGCAGCGAAGTCATGCTCAGCGAAGGACGCTATTATGCCTTCATGCAGAGCCCGGACCGCCGAGTCCGCCGCGATGCGGCGGAAAAGCTCCTCAAGACCTATATCGGCTACAAGAACACTTTGGCCAGCACAATGTCCGCCAACCTTGCCAAGGACATGTTCTATACCAAAGCGCGCAAATACAATTCTTGTCTCGAGGCTTCATTGGACAACGATAATGTGAAAGTGGCCGTTTATGAGAATCTGATCAAGTCCGTCTCGGACAATATTACACCTTTGCACAAATATGTGGAACTGCGTCGCAAATTCATGGCATTGGATGATATTCATCTCTACGATATGTCCGCACCGCTCATTCCGGAAGTGGAAGAGAAAGTGGAATATGATCAGGCTGTTGTCATGCTCAAAGATGGATTGAAACCTCTGGGCTCGGACTATATCGCGCGCACGAGTGAAGGATTCGAATCGGGTTGGGTGGATGTCTATGAGACGGAGGGGAAGAGGACGGGTGCCTATTCGTGGGGTTCCTACGCCACGCATCCCTATATGCTTTTGAACTACAACAACACTCTGGATGATGTGTTCGCCGTCGCCCACGAGATGGGGCATTCGATGCACACCTACTATACGATTCATACGCAGCCCTATATCTACGGCGACTATTCCCTCTTTGTCGCGGAGGTGGCCTCGACAACCAATGAGGCCATCCTCATGGACAATCTCTTGAAGAAAACCAAAGATCCCGACAAGCGGCTCTACCTTCTGAGTCAATGGATTGACCAAATTCGGGGAACGGTCATCACGCAGGTGATGTTTGCCGATTGGGAGAAGCAAGCGCATGAACTGGCGGAGGCCGGAGAGGGCATCACCGCCGACGCTTTGACGAAAATCTACCATGATGTGCTGCGCAAGTACTACGGCCCGCACATGACCTATGACGACTACTATGATTATACCTGGATACGCATACCGCATTTCTACCGCAACTTCTATGTCTACAAGTATGCGACGGCTTACTCCGCGTCGGCGGCGATTTCCCAGAAGATTCTGAAGAAGGAAAAAGGCGCCATTGAGGCCTATCTGAATTTTCTTAAAAGCGGTTCTTCGGATTATCCGATTGAAACGCTGAAGAAAGCGGGCGTGGACATGTCCACTCCGGCACCGGTCGAGGCGACGATGAAGCTCTTCGGCCGGCTTGTAGATGACATGGACAAACTTATGCAACAAAAGAAGGCGGCGGAGCAGAAGAAGAAGTGAGCCCTCTTGCTGTCCTATGGTAGAGAAATGCGCCGCGCGATTGGCTCCGACATCCGTGCGGCGCCTTCTTTCAAGGATTCTGTGATTATCGCCTTACGGAATACGGAATGGAGATCTGCAATGTTCGGTATCCGACGATGTCTCTTGACCCGGCCAATCTCCTTCGGAGTACTGGTCTTCGCCATTCTTCCTTTGATGGATGGTTGGCTTTGGAGCGCAGAAGGCGTCCAAGCGCTGAAGCAGCGTTCCGAAATTCCCGAAAGATACACTTGGCGCCTTGGGGATATTTATGCCACTCCTGAGCCGTGGCAAAAGGATGTTCAAGCCGTCGAGGCGATGATTCCCGACATGGCGACCTACCAGGGGACTTTGGCGCAGTCGCCGCAGAGAATGCTGCAATTCTTCAAGGCCCGGGAAAAGCTCTTTCTTCTCTACGACAAAGCTCTGACCTATGCGGGCCTTTGGAACGATGAAGACACTCGAGCTCAAGAACCCATTGCGATGTATGACCAAATCATGAAGTTGGGGACGAAGGTGAACGAATCGGTTTCTTGGGAGTCGCCGGAACTTGTGGCGATTCCTCGGAGCAAAATCGAGGGCTTTCTATCCAGCAATCGCGACTTGGCCATTTACCGGCATTATCTGGACAATGAGCTTCGGATGAAGGAACATACGCTCTCGCCGGCGGAAGAGAGAATCATGGCTTTGGTGGGAGACGTGATGGGAAGTCCGGAAATCGTTTCGCAAACTTTGTCGGACACGGATCTCAAATTCCCCACGATGTTTGATGAAGACAGCGCGGAGGTTTCCTTGTCCGAAGGACGCTACTCTGCGTTTCTGCGAAGCTCAAATCCACGCGTGCGTCGCGATGCGGCCGAGAAGCTCCTGAACGCCTACATTGGATTCAAGAATACTCTGGCCGGCACGATGTCCGCCAACCTGGCCAAAGACCTGTTCTACACGAGGGCGCGGAGCTATGCGTCTTGTCTCGAGGCGGCGTTGGACCCGGACAATGTGAAAGTCGAGGTCTATGAGAATCTCATCAAGGCCGTGACGGACAATCTCGCGCCGCTGCACAAGTATGTCGAGCTCCGGCGCAAGTTCCTAAGATTGGATGAAATTCGTTTGTACGATATGATGGCGCCGCTGATTTCAGAGGCAAAAGAACAAGTGGAGTATGATGCCGCCGTGGCGATGCTCAAGGGAGCGCTGGAGCCATTGGGGAAGGATTATGTGGGTATCATGAACGAAGGATTGGCGTCGCGGTGGGTGGATGTCTATGAGACGGAGGGAAAACGAACGGGTGCCTATTCCTGGGGCTCGTACGCGGCGCCGCATCCGTACATCCTTCTCAATTACAACAACACTCTGGATGATGTCTTCGCGCTGGCTCATGAGATGGGGCATTCGATGCACACCTACTATACGACGCACTCCCAGCCCTATGTCTACGGCGACTACAGCTACTTCGTTGCGGAAGTGGCTTCGACGACGAATGAAGCTCTTCTCATGGATAATCTTCTTAGGAAGACCAAAGACCCGGCCAAGAAGCTCTATCTTCTGAGCCAATGGATTGACCAGATTCGGACCACCGTCATTCGGCAGACGATCTTCGCCGATTGGGAGAAGCGTGCGCACGAATTGGCCGAAGCCGGTGAAGGGATTACGGCCGAAGCCCTAACTGAGATCTACCATGATCTTCTGCGGAAATATTACGGCCCCGGCATGACCTATGACGATTGCTATGATTACGAATGGATTCGCATTCCGCATTTTTATCGGGGCTTCTATGTCTACAAGTACGCCACCTCCTATTGCGCGTCGGCGGCGATCTCGCAAAAGATTCTGACGAAGCAAAAAGGGGCGACGGAGGCCTATTTGACTTTCCTCAAGAGCGGTTCCTCGGATTATCCCATTGAACTGCTGAAGAAAGCGGGTGTGGATATGTCCACTCCCGCGCCGGTCGAAGAGACCATGAAGCTTTTCGGTCGCCTCGTGGACGAGATGGAAAAGCTCATGCAACAAAAGAAGGCGGCGGAGCAGAAGGGCAAATAGTCTTTCTTTCTACGACTCTCATGGAAAGGCGCCGAGCGGAGGTCTGCCGTCCCCGCGGCGCTTTTCTTGTGAAAGAATGCCGCCACCTCTCCATCGCTCCGGGTCAAGAAAAGAAAGTGCTTGCATCTTTGCGATGGCCTGCGTATACTAATCGAAGGAACAGATGAATTCGGGTTACAGCCGCAGAGGAGTAGCGATGCAAAAGCGAATGATTTGGTTTTTTATCATCTTAGCATTCTTGACCCTAATTTCCACGGCGCAAGCGGAATTGGGGAGGCATGTTCGAGACGAGGTGCCGTTGCCTCGCGGCTTCGCCCCATTTGAGGTTGGCAAACCCTTGCACCATCTCGATTATCATACTTCTCCCCCGACCCAGCCCGTTCGAACACCGGCAGAGTGGGAGGAGAATGAAGCGCTTCTGGTGCGCTGGCCCTATTCTTCGAGCTGGAACTCTCTGTGGGCAAGCTTTCTTACGCCCGTCGCCGACGATGTTCGAATCTACATCATTGTGGCCAGCTATGCCGACACGACTTCGATCAAGAATTATCTCATAGGCCAGGGCTGTCCGACGGATTCCGTTGTCTTCTTGCAGCGCTCCACGAATTCGGTCTGGATCCGCGACTATGGGCCGTGGTGGATATGGCAGCAGAATACATGGAACAGGGCCATCGTGGATTGGGATTACAATCGGCCCCGCCCTCAAGATGACGCGATTCCCGAGTGGCTGGCGACCTATTTCGGTGTGTCCTACTATGGTCCGGACATCACGCACACCGGCGGCAATTTCATGGTGGACGGCTGGGAGAGCGGGTTTGCTTCGGAATTGACCTATGATGAGAATTCCGGCATGACGCCCTCCCAAATCAATCAGATTTTTGAAGACTACATGAATCTCGACAGCGTCTATTTTTTCCCGCGCTTTTTCGGAATAGATCACATTGACATGAGCATGAAATTCCTGAATGAACATACGGTCATCGTGAATCAATATCCGGCGGGCAATCCCTATAATGCGGTCATGGAACAGTATATTGATATTCTGGAGACGCTGGCGGATCCCTACGGCAGACGCTTGGACATCGTTCGCATTCCGGCGCCCTCGTGGAGCGGTGGCACCCCTTATACCTATACCAACTCTCTGATCTGCAATAAGACTGTTTTAGTCCCGATCTACAATCGGGTCGAAGATGCCGCGGCGCTTCAAGTCTATGAAGACTACATGCCCGGCTACGAAATCTATGGATTCAACTGCAATAGCATCATCGGTTCTTCCGGGGCGATTCACTGCGTTGTGAAGGATGTCATTCACCGGCGGTTGATACGCATTGTGCATCCGCCGATGGTCGATACGGTGACCGTTCCGGGGCCGTATGCGATTGGGGCAGACATTGTCTCGCTGGGGACTCTCAATATGGACTCGCTGAAAGTCTTTTGGAGCACGACGGGCGTGTGGCCCTGGAATGTCGCTCCGATGACGCAGGCGGCCACGGACAGCTTTGTAGCGGATATTCCCGTACAACCGACGGGAACGGAGGTCTCCTACTTCATTTTTGCCAAGAACATCGAAGGGAACTGGACTCACCAGCCTCGCTACGGGCCCGATGCGCACTACAGCTTCTACATTAATGTCGCACCCGGCGCTCCCCAAGCCGTCGAGGACCTCGTCATTCTTGTCAGCGCGCCCGATATCGTCTTGAATTGGTCTCCCGTTACGGAAGATGTCAACGGGCTCCCGATTACGGTGTCCCAGTATGATGTGCATCGCGCCTCGGAACCCTTCTTCGAGCCGGGACCCTCGACCTTCGTCCAATCGGTCGCGGGCACCACATTCACGGACAGCGGTATTCTGAACACAAGCGACGGCCAATACTACATCGTTCTTGCCGTTTATCCGTAGCGAGTACTTCTACTCAGCACCATACATCGGCATTTGACGGTTCATCTCCATGACTTATTCGTGCAGGTGAACCGTTCTTTTCTAAGAGCAAAATCTTGGCACGGATCATCGGGGTTTGAATCCAGGTTTTCGTTCTCTTGCTTTCTAAAATGCGAATGTTTATCTTATGGAAAAGCTGCCCGGTTCGTTTAGTATGACAACAAGTTCCATGTTCAAAAGATCCGCCATGAGGACGTCGCGAAGTGCAGCCATCCTGTTGCTGCTGGCACTGACCGCGATCACCGCATCTGCTCAAAC